>NZ_JAUBUN010000023.1:57173-63981 GCF_036702665.1 Microcoleus sp. Aus8_D2 | reverse complement strand
TGAAGTCCTCACTACAAACCAATTTGATAGTGGTGGTTCGAGGCGAGATAATATCAATCTAAAATCTAAAATCTAAAATCGACTGATTGGTGCAAAATCGTAACCTGCACTGGATTGAGTGTTTGGTACAATTTGCAACAGAACTACATTGCTATTGCGATCGCCACTCGACAAAAATCTAATTTCCCCAGTCGCACCGCTAACCTTGAAATCCTCACCCGCCAAGGTTTTCGCCAGCATCACCCGCCCCGCTTGACCGCTAGAAGGAGCAATTTTCCCGATCGACCTTCCCATCCGCAACACCTGCACCGCATCGTAACTCATCGCTGTCCGCCAGTTAACATCAATTCCCCACAAATCTCTAGCTAAAAGTGCAAAATTTTGATTTTTACTATCAGCAAAATGCCAAGGTACAGAAATTATCGCCCCGCTCAAAGCTGCTCCACCCTCTTTTAATAAATCAGTATTATAGAGAGCATCGCCGCCAATCATTGGCAAACTTTTTTGATTATTTTGAGCAATTTCTAGGGCAGATTTCACAGTATCTGAATCCGGCAGCAAAACCAATACATCTGCTGTCAGCCCAGCCAGATGCGCCACATAATTAGGATCGGATAAATCTACTGCTTTAATAACTTGACCGCCTTCCAAAATCAAAGTAGTAGAAAAAGCTGTTTGCAGCGACTTGCTGTAAGAACTTTTGGAATTGTAAAAAACCGCAGCCGTGCTTTTTTTCAGGCCAGTTAACATATAGCGAGCTAAAGCCGTACCTGTAAATTGGTCGCTCGGTATTGTCCGAAAAAAATAGTTTACGCCGTCGGGGCGCCTCGGAACCGTTGCTAATTCAATGCTCGTGCTCGTAGGTGCGATCGCCACCATTTGATTTTGACTGTAAATCGGAGCAACTGCGATCGATGTTTTGCTGGTGCCGTGACCGACAACTGCTAAAATACTGCTATCTGCAATCAGACTCTGTGCAATAGCCTTCGCCCGATTTTCATCGTTACCGTCATCAGCAATCACCACCTTTAAAGGCACTCCCGCCTTAATTGCTTCGTCTTGAGCTTGAGCTATCCCGCGCAAGATTTCCGCCGCTGCGCTGAGATTGTCGCCAATCGGAACTACCGCCGCAATTGAGAGAGCTTCCGCAGTACCGAGTCGAGCATTATTTAGATAAATCAAAGTTTCCGGGTCAGTGCGATCGACTTTTAAAGCCACTTCTAGCTTGTTTACCGCCGTTTTGAAGTCTCTAGAGGCGATCGCGCTAACTCCTGCTTGCTTGTCAGGAGTTGCGGTGCTAGCAAACAAAATGCGATCGCCCGCACTGATGTAACTGCTAGCATCTACAGGCGAGGAAGTCTGGGCATTTTCCGGTGCAACCCCCGGCAAATTAGATGCTTGAGGAACGCTAGGATTCAGGCTCCTCTCAGCTAAGTGTACAGCATCTTTGAGGATACTTATAAACTCTTTTTTGAACACAAAAACACCAGCACCTAAAGCAATTAAAAATATCAAAAATAGATAAACAAACCAGCTTTTATTTGTAGATTTTCGAGAGTTAGCCTGCTCGTGACTGGTCGCCAAAGTAGCCGCTGTCGGCTCTTCCAAAGCCGCCAACATTTCCTTAGCAGTAGCGAACCGAGTTCGCGGGTGAAACCTAATCGCTTTATCCAGAACCGCCGCAAATCTCACACTCACCTTCGATGAGTGATTCTGCCAAAGCATCTCCCGAGTTTGGGGGTCAGTTTCTAAATCCTGCGGCCACTTTCCCGTCAGCAAATAAATTGCAGTCAATCCCAAACTGTACAAATCGCTAGAATATTCCGGCCGACCAGCGGCTTGTTCCGGGGACATAAATTGTGGCGTTCCAATGGAGATATTTACATCATTTCCCCCAGTAGTTACCCCTTGATTAATTGTTTCCTTAACTACACCAAAATCTATCAGCACAGGTTCATCGTCAGACTTCCGTAAAAGAATATTTTGCGGTTTAATATCTCGATGAATAATCATTTTTTCGTGTATGTAATCCAAAACAGGCAGCAGACTTCTCAGAATTTCCTTGACTTGCTCCTCGCTCATTTTCCCAGCAACTTTTACTCGGTTGCTGAGCGTTTCCCCGTCTATCCATTCTAGGGCCAAGAAAAACAAACCATTTTCCTCAAAGTGACCGTAAAGTTTGGGAATTTGAGAATGTCCTTCGCCCAACTTTTCCAAAACAGCAGCTTCTTGAGAAAAACGCTCTCGAACGCTTTGGTCAATGTGAGGATTATCGGTGTGGGTTTTGAGCTGCTTGATGACGCAACACCGGTGCGAAGGCATTTGCGTGTCTTCGGCCAACAATGTTAAGCCAAAACCTCCTTCTCCCAGCTTGTCAATCACCCGGTAACGATTGTTTAAAAATTGCTCTGATTCTGGGTTTAGTTCCGGCGGATGCAAAATTTCGCCGTTGATTTCCACGGTACTTTCTACTGCGAGAATGCCATATTTGCCGCTTCCGTTTGGTTCGGTATGAATTAGCGTAGATGTGTCGCCGTTGTCTTTTAACTTTCTCCTGAGTTCAAAAATGCGATCGACTATGATTTGCTCTTCGTCACCTGTTGGGGGACGCTTGTACAGAACATTAAAAATCGCTGCAGGTGCGACATATTTGCCGTAGTGCTTGCTCAACAGCAGCAGCACGATATATTCTTCTTTGTTTAGATCTATGCACTCGGAACCTAGCTTAACGGCGCGGGTTTTAGTGTCGATGCTCAAGTTGTCCATACCGAAAATGTTTATGGATCACAGAAAATTAATAAAAATGCAAGTAATTGGTAAGAGATCGAGTATAGCCTTTCTCAGGCAGATCGGGTACAATAACAGCACTGGGTAAACCACTGGACAGATGTTTGGCTCGTCAGTCGATTTGAGATTTTCCATTTTTCGATTTGAGATTTACTCTCCGATTGAATCTGGGAACTTGAACTTTTGTCTAACATTTTGAGCTCTCCACAACTCTTGTCGGGGGCTTGTATGCGTCTTTGGGTGGGGTCAACTGGATGGAATGTTGGTACCAGAGGCGACAAAACAGGCTCGATCGCCGATCGCACACCGATAACGGCAAATATCCTTAACCCTTAGACTTATTGTATAAATCTTCGATCGATCCCGAAACCGCAGATCAACGCAGATCAACGCAGATGTATTTCAAGATAAGTCAGATTAAAAATTTTCAAGTTCCGTTAATAAGTAAATCCACCTAATTAAGCGTCAAATCCCGATCGCTCAAAGGCTTGCTGTGTATCTCGAATTCCTTCTTCCTGATGACTGATGACTCATGACTCATGACTGATGACTCATGACTCATGACTCATGACTAATAACTAATAACTCACAACTAACAACTAACAACTCACAACTCACAACTCACAACTCACAACTCACAACTCATGACTAATAACTAATAACTAATAACTAATAACTAATAACTAATAACTAATAACTAATAACTAATAACTAACAACTAATGACTAATGACTAATGACTTCTTATGTCTCCCTTCTACTTAGCGAGCGCCCACAGGTAAACTCAGTATAAACGCTGTTTGACCAAGTATGGCAGCATCTAGTTTGATATCGCCACCGTGGGCCCGTGCAATTTCCCGTGCTAGGCTTAGTCCCAATCCCGATCCTTCTATTTTTTTGATCTGAGTGGAGTCGCCGCGATGGAAGCGCTCAAAAATGCGATCGCCCTCGCTCAAAGGAATATTTTGAGAACTATTGACAATTTTCACAATTACTCTTTTTTCCTGACACTCAGCCTGTAACCGGAGCCAACCCTTCGGTAAATTATATTTAATCGCATTCCCAACCAGATTTTGCAAAACCTGCACCAGCAAATCGCGATCGCCCTCTATAAATAACTTAGGAGCAATTGCCATTTCCACATCTAAATGTGGTGCTAGCAGTTCCATATCTTCGGCAATTTCCGATAGCAAAGCCGACATATTCACCTCAACCCGATGTAAACCCATACGTCCAGCATCGGCTAGAGAAAGTAAGAGAAGTTTGCGGGTAATTTCACTCAAACGGCGCACTTCATCCAATAAATTACTCAGGGTTTGCTGTACCTCAGAACCCGATTCAACTTGATGCAAAGCCCGTTCTAGTTGTCCTTGCAAAATTGCCAGCGGAGTCTTTAATTCGTGAGCAGCATCTCCACTAAAACGAGAAGCTTGTTGAAAACTTCGCTCCAGACGTTCTAACATTTGATTGAACACAAAAATTAATTCAACAAACTCTATATCCGTTGAACCGACAGGGACGCGATGATCTAGCCCTTGTACGGTGACATTGCCGATCGCCGTAGTGAGTCGCCCAATTTGATAGAGAATACTCCTCGATATCAACCACGCTCCACCAGCTACGAGTAAAAGCGCTATGGGAATAGAAATTAGAAAGATATTACCAATAGATGTCATTTCCCGATCGATAGCTTGCAAGTTAACGGCGATGGCTGCTTGACTATCAGGAGAATTAATCGCGCCGACACGCCAAATTGCGCTGCTAGTATGCTGGGTTGCTAGCTTAGCTTTGATCGCTTGAGGATGACGGGGGCGATCGCCTGGAGGTGGCCGATCGCCTGGAGGTCTTCTTTGTGGCGGGGGAAATAAATTAGGGCGATCGCCCGGGGGTTTTCTTTCGGGCGGTGGAAATAAATTCAGGCGATCGGGAGGTGGTGGATCTAGGGGATTTGGTGGAGGGGGAGGTTGTAATTCAAAATCTATTCTGCCGCGATCCTCCGGGGGTAGCGGCAGTGCTCGCCATAGCGAATTCGCATCAAGTTTATCTTCCCACTGACTCGATTTGTAGATTACATTACCATCTCTTTGAGTCACGATCAAAGCCACGGTTGTTTCCCCATTCATGCCCAAAAGTAAGGGCAAAGAATCAATATAAGCATCCCATTCAGGCGATCGCGGGCGAGTAGCGTGGAGCAACTGAGTTTCTATTTCAGCATCAAGACGCTTGACTTTAGCATCGTAAATCAACCACCACGAAACAACACCAAAGCCAATCATAGCAATACTTGCCAGCACAGCAGAGGATAGAGCAATCCGAAAGCGAAAAGATTGGAATTTCATGACATCTTTTGGACTCCCAAGGTTTCAATTCTTGAAATACATCTGCGTTGCATCGTCGGTTGCATCTGCTGACATCTGCGGTTAATTTCTTAATCATAGATTTATGCAACTCAAGTCTGTGATGGTGAATCTGGTTTGCGAAACCGATAGCCAACGCCGCGCACGCTTTCCACCCATCCCATACCGCCGATGGGTTCAATTTTCTTGCGAATGCGTTGAATACATACATCTACTACATTGGTGTTTGGGTTAAAATCATAGCCCCAGATATGTTCGAGGATTTGAGTGCGGGTAAATACCCTACCGGGCGATCGCATCAGATATTCCAACAGATTAAACTCGCGGGTGGTAAGTTCGACTGTATGGCGATCGCAAGTAACTTCTCGGAGAATGCGATCGAGCTTAACGGGGCCAACACTCAGAATATTTTGCCCATCGCCCGAAGCACGCCGCACTACAGCATGAATGCGCGCAACTAACTCCTCAACAAAAAACGGTTTAGCCAAATAGTCATCAGCGCCGAGATGTAAGCCTTGAATGCGATCGTCTAGTTCGTTGCGAGCAGTTAACAAAATTACAGGTACGTTTCGCCCAGCCTTTCGCAGGTGTTTGAGGATAGATAATCCGTCTTTTCCCGGCAAAACAATATCGAGGACGATCGCATCATACTGATTATCCATCGCCCGCTCATAGCCATCGTTGCCATTATCGCAATAATCCACAACAAAGCCTTGTTCTTTCAAGCCGATACAAACAAAATTAGCGATTTTTGCTTCATCTTCAACGTATAGAACATTCATAGATTCACCGATGTGATTGTGATTATACCGTGATTATTTATTCAATTAAATTACAAAATTGTAATCTATCCGCAGAGTTCCCGGTCATGTTTGGGTAGTTTGATGCTGCTATCAACTTTTGATCGGCAATTATAACTACCATGAAAAATCCTGTATTACTCGCATTACCTGCTACAGCCTTGCTGCTGGGATTGAGCAACTTGACTTTTGGCGATCGAACTACAGTCAGTTTTAACATCCTGCTAGCCCAAAGCCAACCCGCACCCGATCGAGATCGCAGACTTGGGCCCCATCCGCCCCGTATAGATTTTGCGGCTGCGGCCAAACAATTAGGAACCACCGAAGCCAAATTAATCGAAGTTTTGGGGCTACCCGCCAAACCCCCGGAACCACCAACAGCAAGTAATAGCCCGCCCTGTCTACCGCCGCCACCTCCTTTAGACATTCGCGGTGCAGCGAAAAAGTTGGGTGTTACCGAAGCGCGGTTGATTCAAATTTTGGGCATTCCACCGCGTCCACCGGGCGATCGCAATATACCCCCAAATTCGGAAAAACGCTAATTTTCCCAGATTACAAAACTGTAATCCTAGCACACAGATAAATGTCATTTTGAACCAGCTTAATGATTGTAGTGACGAACTTAAAGGCGATCGAGAATTCATTCTTTTAGCCTGACAACTACTTCAAACTTAGAAAACCCATCGAGGTAATTACACCATGCCACAACTATTTTCTAATCCAAATTCAATCAATGCACCTGGTAATGTTTCTCCTCAAAACCAAGGTGGAATGGGCAATCCTCCTGGTCAAAACCAAGGTGGAATGGGCAATCCTCCTGGTCAAAACCAAGGTGGAATGGGCAATCCTCCTGGTCAAAACCAAG
>NZ_JAUBUN010000023.1:0-57073 GCF_036702665.1 Microcoleus sp. Aus8_D2 | reverse complement strand
AAACCAAGGTGAAATGGGCAATCCTCCTGGTCAAAACCAAGGTGAAATGGGCAATCCTCCTGGTCAAAACCAAGGTGAAATGGGCAATCCTCCTGGTCAAAACCAAGGTGGAATGGGCAATCCTCCTGGTCAAAACCAAACTCCACCTACTCCACCAGCTAACAGTATTAGCACCACACCAGGAAAGGACAATATTACCGGAGATAGTTTAGATAACTTCATCCTAGGTACTAGCGGCATAGATACCATAACGGGAGGAGCGGGTAACGATACTCTTTTGGGTTTGCGTGGCAATGATATCCTGATTGGAGTCAATCCATCCAGTGCTACACCCGGAAGTAATGAAACGGATGTGCTGATTGGTGGTAAGGGTAGAGATATTTTTGTGCTCGGTGATGCAACAATTAGCTACTATCAGGGAACAGGAGTTGCACTGATTCAGGATTTCAAACAAGGAATCGATCGCATTCAGTTACACGGACAGCTCTCGGACTACAATATTGTTGGTAACTCGATAAATTTGGCGGGTACTTCTGACCAAGTTGCTGTAATTCAAGGCGGCTTTACTCCTGATAGTTTCTTGTTCGTTTAAATATTACGCGCCGAGACGAGAAACCCGGTTTTTTAGAAGACCGGGCGGTTGAAACTGCTTCTTGTCAAACAAAACCCGCCGGACGCCGGTTGAAGATCAAGAAGACCGGGCGGTTTCAACCGCCGTCTTCGTCTTGTCTGCAATCCATTCGAGTAAAATAGGATTGACCAATTCCGGCGCTTCATCCTGGGGACAGTGGCCTACTCCCTCCAGCGAAATAAACTTTTCTACAGCCGGAAACTTGGCTAATTCTCGCCCGAGTGCGATCGGCTCCCAAGGGTCATTTGCGCCCCACACAATCAAAGCAGGACAGTTCAAACGCGGTAACAAATCCTCCGGTAGCGGCCCTTGAGAATAGCTGATAAATGCCACAAATACATCCACAGCGCCGTTGTCTCGTGCAGGTTTTAACAAGATTTCTACAAGTTCGTCGCTGACAGCTTCGGGACGGTGATAGGCTTGCAAAAGCACTTTTTTGACTGTATTCGGCGTTGCTAATTGTTTGAAAAATAATTGACTAATCCACTTGACATTTAAAATTTTTTGTGCAATGGGCGCTCCAAAACTGCGATACCAAGGCATTTCGGCGCGTTTGCGATCGTGCAGCAAGCGCAGGGAACAATTGAGTAAAATTACACCAGAAGCAATATCGGGAAAATCAACGGCGGCTTGCATAATGGCTACACAGCCGATCGAATTTCCCACCAAAAAAGCAGGCCCGCCCGCAACTTCCCGACAAAAATCAGCAATCAACTGTCCCCAAGTTTCAAAAGTATAATCAATCTCAAGCTTGGGCGCGGGTTTAGCAGAAGCGCCAAAACCGATAAGATCGATCGCAAAACAGCGACAATCAGCAGCCAGCACCGGCAAATTCTGGCGCCAGTGGCCCCAAGACGCGCCGAAACCGTGAACAAACACCACCGCCGGACCCTCGGTTCCCGCAGCCTGGTAACAAATCGGAAAGCCTTTCCACATCCAGGTTTGAGGTGCAGCAAGAGTTGACAGAGTGGGAGTAGAAGGTGTCATGGGATTTGAGATTTGAGATTTGAGATTTGGGCATGGGGCATGGGGCATGGGGCATGGGGCATGGGGCATGGGGCATTGGTGATTGATTGTCAACTGTCAACTGCCAACTGCCAACGGACTACTTTGCAGTTAGAGCCGATACTATGTCACGATTAAAGATGCCGACTTTTTTTGCCTTATTGAAACTGCCCCTATGCCAACGATCATCTCAACTTCTGTCGTACCCTTTCTCGGTTCCGAAATTGTACCCGACTACGACACAGCCAAAGTAGTTATTTTACCAATTCCCTACGAAGCAACCACCACCTACCGCCGCGGGTGCGAAAACGGGCCGGCAAAATTGCTAGAAGCTTCTCACCAGCTCGAATGCTACGACGAAGAACTCGATCGCGAAGTTTGCTACGATGTTGGCATTTATACCGCCTTGCCGATCGCAGATACTCGCAACCAGCAACCAGTTTCATCCTTAGAAATGCTGCGAGTCACGCAAAAAACCGTGCACCAGCTAATTACAGAAAATAAATTTGTGATCTCCCTCGGAGGCGAACACAGCATCACCGCCGGCGTTGTCGAAGGTTATCGCCAAGGATACCCGAATGAACCTTTCACCGTCGTGCAAATCGACGCCCACGGCGACTTGCGGCACGAATACGAAGGCTCGATCCACAACCACGCCTGCGTGATGCGGCGAGTTGTCGATATGGGCTTACCGACACTGCAAATCGGGATTCGCGCCATCTGCAAGGAAGAAGCCGACTTGATTAAAGCCAAACAGCTAAACGTGTTTCGAGCTCGGGAAATCGCGACTCAACCGGATTGGGCCGATCGCGCCATTGCCAGCATAACAACGAAACGGGTATTTTTGACGATCGACCTAGACGGCATCGATCCGACATTAATACCAGGAGTTGGCACACCCGAACCAGGTGGGTTAAATTGGTATTCGCTCACCGGATTTTTGCGCCGCGTCTTCGAGTCCTACGAAGTAATCGGCTGTGACATCATGGAACTAGCACCTGTTGTAGATTCTGTAGTCTCAGAATTTACTGCGGCCAAATTAACATACAAAATGATTGGATATCAAGCTCTGGCGAAAGGTTGGCTCAAGCAAGACGAGGAATAAATCGTTTAATTGCGAATAAAAATAGGCTGTTGGCCAGGTTAGAATTAAGCTACAGCCAAAAAACAGCCAATTTAATTCGTGCCGGTTCTGCCATATTTGATGGTGCAAATACTGCTCTTCACCTGCTACAAACATAAATTTACTAAAGGAAACAATGGGTACTCCGATTAACGGCTACGCTCCCGATTTTGAACTGCCGGGAGTTGACGAAGAAGTTCACCATTTAGCTCGATATTTAGAAAAGTATCGCGCAATCGGGGTAGTATTTATGTGCAATCATTGCCCTTACGTGAAGTTGTATCTCGATCGCATGAAAGAAGTGCAAGCACATTTTCAAGAGCGAGGTGTTACGTTAATCGGGATTAATGCTAATGATGCAAACCAGAATCCCGACGACAGTTTTGAAAACATGAAAATTTTTGCAGCCAACAATCAACTCAACTTCCCGTACATCCGAGATGTTGCTCAAGATGTGGCTGAAAGTTTTGGGGCTTCTAAAACACCGGAGGTTTTTTTGTTAGACCAAGATGGCAGATTGCGCTATAAAGGTTTAATTGACGACAACGCCGACGATCCGGGGGCGGTGCAGGTTTCTTATCTGCGAAGTGCGATCGACCAATTGCTGAATGACCAACCAGTAGAACCTTCTAGTACAGAGGCGATCGGTTGTTCTGTCAAGTGGCGGGAATAGACGGCGGTTGAAACCGCGTCTACACAAACGATGTCCATGCCAAGCGGACTTAAGAAGATAACATATTTTAACCGCTCTTCAACCCGCGGAGGACGTTCGGCGAAGCTCAGTCGAGCCGCGGGTTTGGTCTGTATAGACGCGGTTTCAACCGCCCGGTCTTCTATTTCTGATGAACTTTAAAAATACACATATTCTCAATTTAATTATCGCAGCGATCGCCGCGATCGCACTACTGATCGGTTGGACTCCAGCCACAGCGCAGCAGCGCACATCTTTAACCGTATCCGCTGCCATCAGCCTGTCGCCCGCCTTAACAGAAATCAAGACAGTTTATCAAAACAGCAATCCCAATGTTAATATCACCTATAACTTTGGTGCTTCCGGCGCCCTAGCCCAGCAAATTCAGCAAGGAGCTCCGGTAGATGTGTTTTTCAGCGCCGCTACCAAACAAATGGATGCTTTGCAGCAAGCTAATCTGCTGTTTAACGAGACGCGCCGCAACTTGCTGACAAATCGTCTGGTTTTGATTGTTCCCAAAAATGGCGCAGTTGTGAGCGATTTTAAACAGTTGACAGATGCCAAAATCAAGAAAATTGCGATCGGCGAACCCAAAAGCGTACCCGTCGGACAATACGCCCAGGAAATGCTAACTAAACTAGGATTGTGGCAGCAACTGCAACCAAAATTAGTGCTAGGAAATAACGTCCGCCAAGTGCTGACATTTGTCGAAAGCGGTAACGTTGATGCTGGTATAGTTTACACCACTGATGCCAAAACCTCCGACAAAGTAACTGTACAGCTAACGGCTGCCGAAAATTTGCACTCGCCCATTGTTTATCCGCTAGCAGTTATCAGAAACAGCCGCAGCGTGGTGGCGGCAAAAGCATTTGTTGAGTTTTTGGCAGGCGATCGGGCTAAAATAGTATTTCAGAAATACGGATTCGGTCTAGCTCGCTAAATTATTCGGAAAAATTGTAGAGATTCACAAACCCTTCTTCTCTTTCTTTTCTTCCTTCGCGCCCTTCGCGTCTTCGCGGTTGGTTAAAAAAACACATTCAAAAATGCTATCATCTCCGGTAAAATAACGATTATAAGTTTGTAGTGAGGACTTCAGTCCTTTCTTGGATGCGGACTAAAGTCCTCACTACGAACCAATTTTAAGATGATTATTTTGGCGGGCATCCTATAATTTAAAACTGCAATAGTTAATCCAAAATATGGAATTCGACTTATCTCCATTATGGATATCCCTAAAAACATCAGCCATCGCCACATTCTTTACCTTCTTTCTCGGAATCTCCGCCGCCCGGTGGATGCTTTCAACTCGCATCCGAGGTAAAGCCTTGATTGAAGGCATTTTCATCTCTCCCTTAGTTTTGCCGCCCACAGTCGTCGGATTTTTGTTGCTGCTGCTGTTTGGGAGAAATGGTGCGATCGGTCAATTGTTGCTAAAATTTGACTTAACTATTATCTTCACTTGGCAAGCCGCCGTAATTACAGCCACAGTCGTATCATTTCCCCTGATGTACAAAACTGCTTTGGGATCTTTTGAGCAAATTGATGCCAATCTTCTCAATGCAGCCCGCACTTTAGGCGCTTCCGAATGGACGGTTTTTTGGCGGATTATGCTACCTCTAGCGTGGCCGGGAATTTTAGCAGGAACTATTCTGGCATTTGCCCGCGCTTTAGGTGAATTCGGCGCGACGTTGATGTTAGCTGGAAATATTCCGGGACAAACTCAAACTATCCCGATGGCGATTTATTTTGCTGTGGAATCTGGGGATATGAGGCAAGCTGCTATTTGGGTTTTGATTGTGCTCAGTCTTGCTTTTAGCGTGCTGACTGCTGTTAATTATTGGACTGATTTACAAAAAAAATCTCCCCAACCAAATCCCAACTATAAATTGCAATCTAATCTTTCCAAATCTGCCTATAATATTAGCACACACACAAAAAAAAAACCGGAAAGCGGACTTTTTTTAAACATCTTTAAACCTCTCTCCGGCTTTGCTTTGGATGTCGGTTTTGATATCGGCCCGGAAGTGCTGGGAATTTTGGGCGCGTCGGGTTCGGGTAAGAGTATGACTCTGCGCTGCATCGCAGGTTTGGAAACTCCAACTAGCGGTAAAATTGCAGTCAACGGTAAGGTTTTATTTGACTCAGTACAGGGCATTAATGTGCCTTCTCAAGACCGCCACATCGGTTTTGTGTTTCAAAACTATGCTTTGTTTCCGCACTTGACTGTGGCTGAAAATATTGCCTTTGGCTTGCAGCATTTATCGGCAAGCGAGCAAAAAGTTCGAGTCAAAGAACAATTAATTGCGGTGCAAATGTCGGGACTGGAAAATCGCTATCCGCAGGAACTTTCGGGTGGCCAGCAGCAGCGGGTGGCTTTGGCGAGGGCTATAGCAAGCTCGCCGGCTTTGCTGCTGTTAGATGAACCTTTTTCGGCTTTGGATACGCACTTGCGGAGTCAACTGGAACGGGAGTTAATGCAGACTCTGGCTAATTATCCGGGTATTACTTTGTTTGTCAGTCACAATTTAGAGGAGGTTTACCGGGTGTGCGAGAATCTCTTGGTTTTGGCTGATGGAAGTGCGATCGCCTTTGATACCAAACAGAACATTTTCGATCGCCCGCGCAACTTCACCGTCGCCCAGTTGACGGGCTGTAAGAACTTCTGTGCTGCTAAACCGATCGCAGAAACTGTCATCGAGGCGATCGACTGGGGCTGCACTTTAACTGTCGTCGAACCAATTCCCAAATCTCTAGTTTCTGTAGGAATTCGGGCTCATCAAGTCAGTTTTGTTAGCTCGTGCGATCGCGAAAATACATTTGCTTGTTGGATCGCCTCAACGGTGGAAACTCCCCACCGGGTGACATTATATCTCAAGTTGCACTCGCCTCCCCACGATTCCCAAGATTATCACTTGCAAGCTGAAGTTTTCAAGGAAAAGTGGCGGGCGATTAAGGACAATCCTTTTCCCTGGTATGTTCATTTGGAGCCAATTAGGTTAATATTAATGGAGGCATGAGTTAACAGCGAGATACAGTTATATTATGTCCGATAAATTGTCCCGACCAAAGGTTTGTAGTGGGGACTTCAGTCCTCAGAGGACTAAAGTCCTCACTACGAACCTTTATCTGGCGGTAAGATCAGGAGATAATATTAACCGTTAATTGTTAACTATAAACAACTACTTTCATTTACACCAAACATTAAACCATGACAGACAAAGTTAAGAAAACCGACGCCGAATGGCAACAGCAACTCACGCCCGAACAGTTCAAAGTCACCAGAAAAAAGGGGACAGAAAGAGCTTTTAGCGGCGAATATCACGACAACAAAAAGCCCGGAACTTATAAGTGCATTTGCTGCGGAACGGAGCTATTTAAATCAGAAACAAAGTACGATTCCGGTACTGGTTGGCCGAGTTTCTACGCTCCCATTAAAGAAGAAAATGTCAGGAATGAGTCGGATAACGCTTTGTTCATGCGCCGCACTGAGGTACTGTGTGCTGTTTGTGACGCTCATCTCGGCCACGTATTCAACGATGGGCCCAGACCAACCGGTCAGCGTTACTGCATGAATTCTGCTGCTCTTGATTTCGTTCCCAAGGAATAAATTCTGTCCGCACTTCTCACCCTGGTGGGGGCAAAAAACCCGGTTTCTGCCTTAATAGGACTTACGCATCGATCCCCCCCAACCCCCCTTCCCAAGGGGGGCTTTCAGGTTCCCCCCTTGGGAAGGGGGGCGCCGGGGGGATCAGCATTTGAGCCATTTCGTGCGTAAGTCCTACTTAACTTCGATCGCTCAAAACGAAGATTTTGCGTAGAAACCGGGTTTTTCTAGCAAGGGCGTCCGATTCTCAAGAGTTCTCAGCAAAGTTTTCTGGAACAAGCCCAAAAGCCTGTTCCAGCCAATTGATGTTCAAAATGCACCCGTGCTGCTATCTTATGGTGGAGACAAAAGAGTAAAAAATAGTGGCGGCATGGGCATGGTTTATCAGCGGGTTTTGCTGAAGCTCAGCGGTGAAGCGCTGATGGGCAGCTTGGGCTACGGTATCGATCCGGTAGTCGTTGGGTCGATCGCCCAGGAAGTGGCTAAAGTCGTGTCCGAAGGCATTCAAATCGCGATCGTTGTCGGCGGCGGCAACATTTTTCGCGGCGTGAAAGCAGCTTCCGCAGGGATGGATCGGGCAACAGCCGACTATGTGGGCATGATTGCTACGGTAATGAATGCTATCACTTTGCAGGATGCACTGGAACAAGCAGGTGTGCCCACGAGAGTGCAATCGGCGATCGCCATGCAAGAAGTAGCTGAACCCTACATTCGGCGGCGCGCCATTCGTCACCTCGAAAAAAAACGGGTAGTGATTTTTGGTGCCGGTTCTGGTAATCCTTTTTTTACTACTGATACTACAGCCGCATTGCGGGCGGCTGAAATTGATGCAGAGGTGATTTTTAAAGCTACTAAGGTGGATGGGGTGTACGATTCTGACCCCCACCTCAACCCGAACGCGCGCAGGTATCAAACCCTCACCTACGCCCATGTCTTGAATCAAGACTTGCGGGTGATGGACAGTACCGCGATCGCCCTGTGCAAAGAAAATAATATTCCTATTATGGTATTTGACCTCTCGGTCTCGGGCAACATCTACCGCGCCGTAATGGGAGAATCTATTGGAACCCTTGTCGGAGGATTTTGTGAAGTTAGCTGAATCAGAAGATCATATGCAAAAGGCTGTTGAGGCTACTCAACGGTCTTTTAATACTATCAGGACGGGACGCGCCAACGCCTCCCTGCTCGATCGAGTCATGGTAGATTATTACGGAGCTCCAACTCCGATCAAATCCCTTGCCAATATCGGTACGCCGGATGCAACTACGATCAACATTCAACCGTTCGATCGCACAGCGCTGACCTCGATCGAAAAAGCAATTTCCCTGTCAGATGTAGGACTCGTACCTAACAACGACGGTGTAGTTATTCGCTTGAATATTCCGCCGCTGACAAGCGAGAGACGCCAAGAATTTGTCAAAATGGCCGCGAAGTTTGCCGAAGAAGGTAAAGTCGCAATTCGCAATATCCGCCGCGATGCCGTTGACTCGATTCGCAAGCAGGAAAAAAGCAGCGATATCTCTAAAGATGAATCGCGAGACTTGCAAGATAAAATTCAAAAGCTGACGGACAAGTACATTGCCAAAATAGAAGAAGTTCTGGCCTCGAAAGAGAAAGATATCACGACAGTATAAAAGTCAGCGGTCAGCGGTCATTAGTTATTAGTCATTAGTCAGCAGTCATTAGTCAGCAGTCATTAGTTATTAGTCATTAGTCATTAGTTGCCAACTCACCAATCAGGGACAAGGACTAATAACTAATAACATCAACAGTCGCGGACGCACGATAGTCTTAAGAAACCAGGTTTTTGCGACAATCTTGCTGCCATGACTGTTGATATTAAGAAATCGGGTTTCTGTGTCCAGGACTGCTCAACTAATCACTAATGACAACAGACCACTAAAAATTGACCACTAAAAATTGACCAATGACCAATGACTAATGACTGATAACAATGACTAATGACTAATGACTGATAACAATGACTAATGACTAATGACTAATGACTGATGACTGATGACTGATGACTAATGACTGATGACTAATGACTAATGACTGATGACTAATGACTAATGACAAAAATATTTGATTGCATTATTGTGGGTGCAGGGCCGGCAGGCAGCACAGCAGCTTATCATCTGGCTCTTCTGGGACGTTCTGTTTTGGTACTGGAAAAAGCGTCTTGGCCCCGGAATAAACCTTGTGGCGGTGGGGTGTCTCCGGCGATCGCCCAATGGCTGGATTTTGACCTGACGCCAGCTATTTCTATGAAAGTTAACAAAATTAGCTACTCATGGAAAATGGAAGACCCGGTGCAAGTTCAGGTAGATTCGCCAATGTGGATGGTACAGCGAGATGTATTTGACGACTTTTTAATTAAACAAGCTCAAAAAAATGGTGCCCAACTGAGAGATTCTACAGAAGTCAAAGGAATTGAATTTAAGAACTCTGTTTGGGAAGTTAAAACTAATTCAGAACCAGTTTTCGGTCACTATTTGATTGCTGCTGACGGTGCCGGCGGCCCGATGACTAAGTGGCTGGGATTGAAAGAACCAAAACTCTGTTTGGGCGCCAGTCTAGAAACTCGCTCAATTAAGGGCGATTCACTCAATTTCGATTTTGGCACGATTAAAAAAGGTTTTATCTGGAGCTTTCCTAAAGCTGACGGCTACTCTTTGAGTATTGCTGCGATGCGCGGTGACAAGCCAAAAGATATGAAACAAATTTTAGCCAACTACGCAACTAGGTGCGGTGCGGATGTTAGTGTCAGCAACGTGCGGGAACACGCGCTTTCTCTCTGGGATGGCGATCGCCAATTGCACTCCCAAAATGCGGTACTTGTAGGAGAAGCCGCCAGTCTCGCCGACCCCCTGTCCGGTGAGGGGATTCGACCAGCCATATTTAGCGGATTTAAGGCCGCGATTGCGATCGATCGAGCTCTCTCAGGTGCCAACGACGCCCTAGAGCAGTACACTCAGGCGATCGCCGAAGAATGGGGAACTGACATGGTTTGGGCCCGTCGCTTGGCTCGGGCCTTCTATCAGTTTACTGGCTCTGCTTACAGAGCGGGCGTCAAATCCACGAGTGCTACTCCGTTGATGAGCAAAATTTTGTGCGGCGAATTGCGCTATGCCGATATCGCTAACCGTGCTCTTAAAAAGCTGACGCCATTTTAGAAGTCCGATGGAAGTCGTCCGATGGAAGTCGTCCGATGGAAGTCGTCCGATGGAAGTCGTCCGATGGAAGAAGAAATATTCTTAAATCCAAATAAAGTAAAGTGCGGGCTGCGCACTCTACATTATAGAGGTTACGGAGGTTACGAATAAATCCTGTACAATTTAAAATCTAATATCTCAAATAATTATGATAATTTATTTTTATAAAGTAGAGGAGCCTTACGGCTGCTTTTCCAATTTTTCACCACACGACATTTCCCTGCACGGTCAAGATTGGTTAACTGTGGAACATTACTATCAAGCCCAAAAATTTGTCGGTAGCGCCGATGAAAGATTAGTGGCGGCAATTCGAGCCGTACCAACTCCTCAAGAAGCCGCCAAATTAGGTCGCGATCCGAACCACCGGATGCGCCATGATTGGGAAGCTGTGAAAATTCCCATTATGCGCGAAGCAGTTTTAACTAAGTTTCTGGCTCATACAGACATTCAAGCTATTCTCCTCGCCACAGGGGATCGAGTGATTGTGGAGGATTCGCCAACGGATTACTACTGGGGATGCGGCTGCGATCGCACAGGCCAAAATCATTTGGGTAAAATTCTGATGAGCGTGCGCAGCGAAATTTGTCAGCGCCGGGGGGCAGATCAAAACTCACGTTAATTGTCATTATATGAAGTTATACAAACAAATGTCAAGTTATCATAACTATAAATAATTCTGAGCGTGACAATTTAAGATTGCGAGAAATTTATAAGAGGATTAAAATAATAATTATCATTTGGTTAAATCGCTCTGTCTGTTGAAGGCAAAGAATACACCTCAACAATCGCCGATTTTTGTTCTTCAGGGTGCCAGCGTCGTATCTAACCACTGCGCCCAGATTAATAGTACAGCTAGGTTCAGTCAAAAACTCAGGCTGATGCAGTGCGCCTCCGATCGCTGCCACAGTACATCAAAACTTTTTACGATCATTGTATAATTGCAAAAGGAGATTTATGCAACTCACAGAAAACACGCAAGAATTAAATCATAAACTAGACAGAGAAATTGTGGTACGCCGGATAACTGAACGCATCCGCCAATCTCTAGAATTAGAAGATATTTTAACCAGTACGGTAGCAGAAGTGCGGTCTTTTTTGAAAAGCGATCGCATCATGATTTACAGGTTTAGTGCCGACGGCAGCGGAGAAGTTGTTGCCGAATCAATTAATAACATATATCTCCCTTCCTTGAAAGGACTGCACTTTCCAGCAGACGACATTCCCCCCCACGCTCGGCAGATGTATGTCAGTACGCGCCAGCGGACAATAGTAGATGTTAATTCCGGGACGATCGTCCTGAGTCCCCTCGATGCTGCCGATACTGGTCAACCTTTAGTCAATGAAGAGATGCACTATCGATCGCTCGATCCTTGCCACACAGCTTACCTGATGGCCATGGGAGTGCAATCTTCCTTAGTCGTGCCGATTGTGTACCGCAGGAGCGTGTCGCAAAACGGCAAAACAGAGATCTGCGAGGCCCCCGCGTGCGTGACTAGATACGAGCCTGGAAACGATCGCCAAACTCACATCGAACTGTGGGGACTTTTAGTGGCTCACCACTCCGCCCCCCGCAATATTTCAGCCACAGATTTAGAAGTAGTTCAGCTCGTAGCAGATCAATTGTCGATCGCCATCGGCCACTCGCTCCTGCTCCAGAAAACCCGCTCCCAAGCAGCCCGGGAAGCCACCGTCAGCCGCATCGCAGCCCTGTTGTACGGTCACGTCAACATTCAACTGCAACAGGCTTTAGAAGCCACTGTCAGCGCTTTGGGCGGCAGCGGCGGCAGACTCTATCTCAACCCCCGGAAAACCAACAGTGAAAAGTTATCGGTTCCCACGATCGATCGAGCATTTCCCATTGCCGCTGCTGTCGGCGATGCTACCTTTGAACTCTTCGCCACAGGCGAGCAACCGACACTTTCCGACTGGGAAACAGTTAGGGCGATCGAAGCTCATCCCCTCTGGCAACAATGGCTAACCAAAGGATTGAAAAATACCGCAGAGATTCCCAACTTCCTAATTCCTAATTCCCAATTCCCAGTTGGGATAATTACAGACTTATACAAAGAACCTCTATTTAGAGTTTTAGTTCCAGCTTTCCAAGGTACTCAAATTCGGGGTTTGCTGGTAATTCCCCTCCACTACCAACAACAAGTAGTCGGCTGTTTGACCATTTTTCGCAATGAAATTGATACCGAAAAAATGTGGGCGGGACGCTTTGACAGCAGCGCTGCACAAATCCTTCCCCGACAATCCTTTGAACTCTGGCGAGAAATCAAAAAAGGTCAGTCGCCCGAGTGGAAACGGGAGGATATCGAGCAAGCTTTAGCGCTCGGCAGCCAATTTTGTGCGGCAATTGGGCAGTACCTTCTTCATAAAGAAGTGCAAGCCCTGAATGCCAACTTAGAGCGCCAAGTTCAAGAGCGTACCGCCCAATTGCAAAAATCCTTGGATTTTGCCCAAGTATTGACGCGAGTTAGAGACCAAATTCGCAGCACCTTGGATTTAAAAACCATTCTGCAAACTATTGTGCGGGAAGTGAGAGTTTTGTTGGATACCGATCGCACGGTAATCTACCAATTTGGCGCCCTCTGCGAGGGCGAGGTAGTTGTCGAAGCTATTCGCGGTGAGTGGCAGTCAATTTTAGGTATCAAATCCCCACAAGAATGCTTTCCCGAAGGCTCAGACTGCTTTTACCGATCGGGACTGGTGCGAGCAATTAATGATATTGATACTGAGGATTTAACGCCCCCTCACCGCGAATTTTTGGAAAAATTGCAGGTGAGGGGAAGTTTAATTGTGCCGATGATCGGCAAAGATGCCGAATGTTGGGGGTTGCTGATTGCCCACGAGTGTTCTGGGCCGAGGGTTTGGCCAACAGCAGAACAGGAGTTGCTGCAAAATTTGGCCTCTCAAGCTGCGATCGCCATTCACCAAGCAGAACTTTATCAAGAAAGTCTGAATGCAGCAGCAGCCGATCGAGCAAAAGCCGAACAGCTAGCTAAAACCGTCACTGAACTGAACAATACCCAAGCCCAACTGATTCAAACCGAGAAAATGTCCAGTCTCGGACAACTGGTGGCCGGCGTCGCCCACGAAATCAATAACCCCGTTAACTTTATCTACGGAAATTTGTCCCACGCCAGCGAATACAGCAAAGATTTGCTCTGCTTGGTGGAACTCTACCGCCAGCACTACCCCAATCCCAACCCAGAAATTAGCGACTGTTCCGAAGCAATCGACATCGAATTTCTTTCTGCAGATTTGCCAAAAATTTTGGGATCCATGAAAGTCGGAGTTGAGCGCATCCGCCAGTTAGTCGTATCTTTGCGCAATTTTTCCCGGCTCGATCAAGCTCAAAAGAAAGGCGTTGACATTCACGAGGGTATCGACAGTACCCTGTTGATTTTGCAGCACCGGATCAAAGCCCAATCGGATCGCGCTACCGTAGAAATCATTAAAGAATACGGCAATTTGCCCTTAGTAGAATGCTATGCCAGCTCGCTCAATCAGGTATTTATGAATCTGATCAGCAATGCCGTTGACGCGCTAGAAATGGGACAAATAGAGCGAGTTGTGAATGTTCACTCCCTAGGGGTAAGTGCAGCCGCGACATATTTAAGCTCCCAAAAACTGGAGGTCGAGACAGTAGATATAACTGCCAGCACCGAGCGTTTGATTCCAGATTTCCCATCTCCTTGCATTCGGATTCGCACCGAATTAATCGATGAAAAAACGGTAGTTATTTGCATTGCAGACAACGGTCACGGCATCCCCAAAGAGTTAATATCTCACATATTTAATCCCTTTTTTACTACTAAACCCGTCGGTCGGGGGACGGGTTTAGGACTGTCTATCAGTTATCAAATTGTAGTTGAGAAACACCAAGGGGTACTCAAGTGTGTTTCTGTACCGGGTCAGGGTACTGAGTTCTGGATCGAGATTCCGCTTGCTTAGCAAGCTCTGCTTAAGGTAAGAGTATCTTCACCAGCACAGAACCGATCGATCCCAGAAGACTCATTAAGTTGCCGCCGCCCCCAGTGCGTGGCTCCGTTGGTTTTTGGCGCGTGACAATTGCTTCGGCTAACTGCTTTGACAATTCCTGACCTTGGGGATTTCCTTGAGCGGCAAATAGTTGCTTCGCTCGATCGGCATCTTGAGTCGCGCCGGCGAAGTCTCCCAAGTCAGCGCGAGACATACTGCGCGCCAAATAAACGGCGGCTAAATCCGATTTCAGATTCAGGGCTTGATTGTAATAATCAATGGCGTTTCTGTAGTTTCCCGCTTGAGCTTCCAGCACTCCCAACCGATAGAAATCTTCAGCGGTGCCAATATTAGTTGGCATTCCTCGAACTCCCAGCAGTTGGGCGTTAGTTAAATTGGCGTTGAGCAAATTGGCATCGCTGAGATAGGCGCTTCTCAAGTCAGCACCGCTGAGGTTGGCCCCCGTCAGGTTGGCCCCCGTCAGGTTGACACCAAACAGACTGGTGCCGCTGAGGTTGGCTCCGCTAAGATCGGCGCCGGTGAGGTTGGCTCGGCTGAGGTTAGCCAATCTCAAGTCAGCTCCTTTGAGATTGGCTCCTGTTAAGTTGGCTAAAACCAGACCAGCACTGCTCAGGTCGCAGTTGGGGCACTGTCGGGTGGCTAGTAATTGTTGCGTGTGTTGGATGTTCTCGGCGCGTGCAGGGGCGATCGGGGCGATCGCGCTCAGCAGCGTTGCAGCAGCCAGGATTCTAAGTTTCATCTTAAGTATCCAAAATCCGAAATGTTAAATCTAAAATAGCTTTGATCGAAGCAATTGAAAATCAACATAACAGATCTTGCTAAATATTGCCTGATTCTCAGCTATCTATGACTAGACATCATACATAGGGCTTACGCACGGGTGGTCAGAAACCGGGTTTTTTAGGAAAATCTTTCGTTGTAGTGCACAGTAAGGAATGGTAATTAAATAACTTAAGCAATTTGCTTGTTACTTTCGCTCTGCCTGGTGACGCTTCTGGGGCGAGGAAGAGCCTCCTTTTACGAACCAGCTTATAGGAGAGAGGACTGTAGGATCTGTTTAAGGATCGCGAATTAAATAATTTACACAAGTTTGTGGGATGGGCCAGAAGAACCCGTCCTTTCTGGACGGGCTCTTCTGGCCCATCCCACAAGAACCATCAAATTGTAAGTTATTTAATTCTCATTCCTAAGTTATTAAATTTTCGTTCCTAATGCTAAAAAACCCGGTTTCTTTGGCCTTAATGCGTCCAGGACTGATACATTGAAATTCACGGCGTCACCTGAGTTTCAAATAAATACTTCGCTACAAATAAATTAGGGTAACAAAAAAAATTGTTACCCTTAGCAGTGGTTCTCGCCAACCATAACATTTAACAAATAAATTAGTCGTGGATCGTGCCGTCGGGCATCGTCGCACCCTTAAGATATACTCCGCTCAAGTTGACTTTTGTAAGGTTTGCTCCCAGCAGGTTTGCCCCGCTTAAATCTGACGCACTTAAAATCGCTTCACTCAAATCTGCCCTAATCAGGCTCGCTCCCATTAAGTCGGCTCCGCTGAAGTCTACTTTGGTTAAGTTTGCTCCAATTAAATCGCATTCTGTGAGCACCGCCCTGCGCAAGTTTACTCCGTAAAGATTTACTCCGTGCAAGTCGGCACGGCAGAGTATAGCCCGAGATATGTTCGCTCCAATTAAAGTTGCTTGGATCAGGGAAGCTCCGCTCAAGTCTGCTTTGCTAAGATTTGCTCCCATCAACTCAGCTCGATACAGGTTAGCTTCAGCTAAAAGTGCTTCTGTGAGGTCTGCTCCACCTAAGTCTGCTCTGCTCAAATTAATCTTGCACAAATTGGCTTTGCCAAAGTTGACTCTACTGAGTTTGGCTTTGCTGAGATTGGCTCCAATCAGGTCAGCTTCATAAAGATTGGCTCCAATCAATTCTGCTTCGTAGAGGTACACGGAGTGCAGGTAGACCCCACTAAAATTTCTTTCTCCTGTTGCGTATAGCTTGAGCAGTTCGTCAACGTTCATTGTGGTTTCTCTACACCTTTTAAATGCAGAATACTGTCAGGAAGCTGGTTGCACCGGATGTTCCGCCATTTTAGACTTGAGATGCTCAAAGGTTTACGCCCAGCGCCCGACTTCCCTAGACCGTTTGGTTCGGGTGAAAAACAAAACAGAATTATATTTTGCACTGGGTGTAAAATATAATTTACCAAATTTTTATCACAATAGGGATCGCAGTTCCTAACTAAATCAAAGGATTATAGCTGGAAAGTGCGATCGAGGCCATAACTTTTTGTTGCTAGTTGAGGTTACTGAGGATTGGTGTGACAACGATCACTTATTAATGTTAGTAGTATCACATAGAAACAACCGTTTCGATCACGACAGGTCAGAAAAAATAGCAGATACTGGTACTGTACTCGTGAACAATTGACAATTCCACCGTAGGCGTGTTTTACTCAATTGGCGATCGAGCAAGTAGTTTTACAGAGACCTGCCCGCCTGCCGTGAAAGTCGGTTGCAACGTTACTCAGCGCGACCCGCTCCGCCCCATGAGAGTGCTAATGTCTCAGCATTTCTCGCACAGCGAAAGCCAGAAATTTACTTCTGGGAGTACGGCAATCTGTGTATAAAAGTGCTACCCGCTGGTGTACAGACCAAACCTGTTTGCTAGCTGCTAATGACTAAAAATCGCCAATACCTTCGCAAAAATTACCAATAAAAACCAGGAAAACCATGATATATGTTTAGCAAAAAGAGAATAAATGGTATTCCTTAAAAGTCAACTATTGCAGCCATTTTTGCAGTCGAGCGGTTAACTGATATCAGTATTAACAATGACGCTGGTGCCATCAAATACCAAACTGACCCAGAAACCGGGTCTTGTACCAAAATAATTCGTTACAGCCCTTGCTCTAGGTAAAAAAAACCGGCTTCAGAGCGTCTGAGTCCGTCCTGGACTGAAAAAGTTTAATTGAGAGCGCTTTTGTATTGCTTTCTTAGCAAGCAAAAATCGAGCAGTTAGGATGGGAGCGGATTTTTCTCCCTTGTCAAACAAAGCAATTTTAGATCGCAAATCCCCGTGAGGTAATTGATATGGCTGGAGTATGTAAACTTAGCATCACAGAGACAATTGAAGAACTAAAAAGCCTGTTAACCGAACAAAAAACGGCAAGCGGCTTTCAAAAACTTCAAGCACTTTACCTGTTCAAAATTTGTCACGTTAAGACAGTTAAAGAATTGGCAATGACGATCGGGGTAAACCGAATTACAGTGCAGCGGTGGTTGAAAAAGTACCGCTCTGACGGACTCGAAGGACTCCTGGAAACCAAGCACAGTGGCGGGCGCAAGCCGGCCATTCCTCCTCTAGCCCGCGCTAGTTTGGCAATGCGCCTCAGCGACCCCCATAAAGGCTTTAAAACCTATGGAGAAATTCAAGAGTGGTTGCAGCAGGAATACAGCATTGAGGCTTCCTATAAAGCCGTTTACGCCACAGTCAGATACCAGCTAAAAGGCAAGCTGACGAAAGTCTAGACAGTTGATAGGCCTGCTTTGTTAATCACCAGTCCAATTGTTTGCACTCAGCCTTTAAAGCTTTTGAGGACGGGAGCAGCCAATACAAAACTAACTAATTCTTTTGTAACTAGGGCTGACGCGCGCGGATCAGAAACCCGGTTTCTTCCTAGATACTTCGCTACCAAACCAAGATTTCTCGCAGAAACCGGGTTTGTTTGGGGTCAGTCCTGTTAACGAAACTCGCTCTCATAAACTGCGGCTCACATAAACTATGTGTTCTGGTGATTTGGGCGAGGGGGAAAAGATTTGATGCTTTTCTCGCGTTTGTGAAAGATGCTTAAATAAAACCCCAGAAGTAATAACTTGCAAGTTGGGTCTAGTTTGCAAATAGTATCATTATCCAAGACTTTCAGCCTTCACTGACTTAATTTATATCACAGCTCTAGCAATTCAGCCATTTTAGGTGGCATCCCGAGAGTCCATGTGGGACTGATTCACTGACGCCCTTTGGCTCGTCTATCAACTTGGCACCAGCAAACTCATCTAGCAATATTCTAGAGTTCGGTTTTACTGAGCCATGTATCCATGTATCCATGTATCCCCGTTTACTAGCAAAGGCGGGGAAATAGGGTGTCTACAGCCTGTCTACACTTTGTTTAAAAGCTAGACAATAAAAAACCCGCCTTATTGGGGCGGGTCAGGTGGGTGAGCAGTTAGATGTCGGTTAATTGCGCGGTTTTGTCATGCTCCAGATAGTGCTTCATTATTATTTCGACACCGGTACTACACATACTAGCCAGCATCACCAAATCAACTCCCGACCGGGCTTGTAGAGTAATAAAGGTGTGGCGAGTGTGGTAAGGCGATAAATAGCAGGAAATAGCGCCAGAGTCCGCTAACTGCCTGACAATCCCTGTGGTTGCAGCAGTGATTATCCCCGAAGCATTAGTGCTGTTTTTGTTCCAGAGATTGCCTAACGTAGTGCTACTGTAGCTATCTCCCTGAGTGTTGGGGAATACCAAGTCCGTTGGACGGGCGGTAATTGGCTGAATACGTAACAGGAGCGCGCGCAGCCTAGGGTACATAAGAAACAATCGGATATCATCGTTTTTTGTCTTTTTCACGAGCTTCTGGCGACTGGCATAACTCTTGTGAATGACAATCTGACCGCTGTCAAGTCTAACGTTATTCCAGGTCAAGGCAAAAGCTTCACCGCTACGGCAACCTGTCAAGAAATAAAATTCGATAAGCGGTGCAATTTGCCTCACCGCTTTTCGTTCCGACTCGTAGAACGCCTTGATAATGATATCCCGTTCCTCCTTAGTGAAAGCACGGCGGTCTTTTTCCTCTGGGTCGGTTTCGTTGTCAATCAATTCATGCCATTGTCGAATAACGCCGTTAGCAGTAGTTACAGACTTGTATTTGTCAGTCTTATTCTCGGTAATGCAATCAGCATTATCGAATGGATTAATCGTGAGCTTAGTCTTGCCAATTCCCTGCGAGTACCTAAAAGCTGCCTGCAAAGCGGCTGTTAAGCCCTTTTTGCTGGCACTTGCCAGTGGCAGTGTTTGTAGGATTTCAGTAGGATTGGAATCTAGTCGAACGTCCCAAAGTCGCTTTTTGCTTTCAGAAAAAGCTGCACAGCCGGAGTTCCAGACAAGACCCTTGAGAGAGTTGGTGTAAGTGACCTGATAGGTAGCGTGAAACGTTGTCGGTTCCAACTGTGGTTGCTTCCAAATCAGATAGTCCTCCCACATTGCGCCTACAGTCATCTCAGGCTCTGGTTCGGGTATGGGTGCTGCCAGTTTCAATTCAGCAGCGTACTTGGTTTTCAGGCCGTATTTAGCGAAAGTAGGGTCAAATAGCAGTTGCCAGTCGGCGTGCTGCAAGTCCTCCTCTATCCGCCATGCTATGGCTACAGCCTTCTGCCAGTTCTCAGGGGTATCCTTCATAGCTAACCCCTGATGCTTCCGTTTCCCCGCAAAGATGGGATTGTACTTTGTACTGAATTGTAACCGGAGGCTACCATTGTCAGATTGGACTTTGATGGTCTCAGGGACGTGATTGCTTTTTGCTTGCATATTCTGTTTTCAACGTTCTGTAAGGCTTTGAGTTTCTAGCATACTTCTATCAAAGTAGCTGTTTATTCAGATTAGAATCTGCATATGTAGTCTGCATATGCACTTCCTAAGGGGAGTATAGCACGTTAATTGCAAGGTTTTCCCAATTTGCAGGTTTTGTTCTAGAAGAAGGAAGAAAGAAGAAGGAAGAAGTCATCAGTCATCAATAACCGGTTCCCTCAGGATAAAAAGAAGGAAGAAGGCAGCTTTTCGTTATCGTCGCGAGAGACATTTATTTGCAGTTAATCGCATGAGGAAAGCGATCGCTCGCCAGAACTTCCTAACCATCAGTAATCAGTCATCAGTAATCAGTCATCAATAACGGCTTCCCTCAGGATAAAAAGAAGGAAGAAGGCAGCCTTTAGTTATCGTCGCGAGAGACTTTTATTTGCAATTAATCGGATGAGGAAAGCGATCGCTCGCCAGAACTTCCTAACCATCTGGCGATGCTGGTATATGTAAAAAAATGGCAGCGACTAAGGCAAAAACCGATCCAAAGCAGCTTTCAACTCTTCTATTTCGGTATCGATATTGCCTTCTTTAGCGGCTCTGGCAATGCACTGAGTTAAATGTTCGTCAAGAATGATTCTTGCTACGCGATCGAGCGCGCCTCGAACCGCTGCAACTTGCACGAGAACTTCGGGACAGGGACGGTTTTCTTGTACCATTGTTTTGATGCCCCGGACGTGTCCCTCAATCCGAGATAAGCGATTAACCAGCCGGCGCATCGATTCTTCATCGTGATGGTGAGGGTGGACTGATTCATCGCCGTGATGGTGGTGGTGGGAATTTGAGGGTAAGGATTTGTCAGTAGAAGTATCAGATACAATCATCGGGGTTATGCCATTTGAGATTTGAGATTGAAGAATTGAAGAATTGGGAATGAACTATGCCGTAAGGGTTTGGAGCAGTGGCTTACAGTCGCATCTTTTTTTGAAACTGGTATTACTAGGGAAAATTTTAAAGTTAGAATTGAGAATATGTTGAGTTTGTGCTGGCTCCAGACTCGTGTATTGTAGCTGTCAAAATATATTTAGGATCTTCATAGCGGCAGATTATTGAGTCCGCTCGATCGCACACCTTTACCAGAATAACCCAGACTAACAAAGATTGACGCTATGCGACTATTTAAGTTTTTTAGCCCCGCACCCCGCACCGGCGATCGCTGGTTCGCCCTGATTTTAGTAATGACGATCGCCCTGAGTGCTCTCTTCATCAATGCTGCATCCGTCTGGGCCGCTGGCAAAAATCAGCCCAACTGGCGGGAACAGACAGAAACAGCCGTGCAGAAAGTACCTTTGAGTTCCCCAGCAACTGCCCAAAATCCGCAAATGCTCGCACTGCGGAGCCCGGAACTCCCGGCGCAGGTGGCGGCAGATACCAACAGTTTTGTGACGGCGGCAGTCGATCGAGTCGGGCCTGCTGTTGTCCGCATTGATACCGAGCGCACTGTCAGCCGCAACCTCGACCCCTTAATGGAAGACCCCTTCTTCCGCAGATTTTTGGGAGAAGATTTGCGCAGCATGACGCCCAGACAAGAACACTTGCGGGGTCAAGGTTCTGGCTTCATCATCGACAAAAGCGGGATTGTTTTAACCAACGCTCACGTAGTTGACAAAGCCGATCGAGTAACTGTTACCTTAAACGACGGGCGGACATTTCCAGGAGAAGTCCAAGGTACTGACGAAGTAACAGATTTGGCAGTTGTCAAAATTAATACTAAGCAATCAAACTTGCCCGTGGCAACACTGGGAGATTCCGATGCGGTGAAAGTAGGTGATTGGGCGATCGCCGTGGGCAACCCCCTCGGATTTGACAACACCGTCACCTTAGGCATTATCAGCACCCTGAAGCGATCGAGCGCAGCCGTCGGCATTCCCGACAAGCGCCTCGATTTCATTCAAACCGACGCCGCCATCAATCCCGGCAATTCCGGCGGCCCGCTGTTAAACAGCAGAGGAGAAGTGATTGGCATTAACACGGCGATTCGAGCCGATGCAATGGGTATTGGGTTCGCAATTCCGATCGACAAAGCCAAGGCCATCTACGCGCAGTTAGCCAAGGGAGAACAAGTCAGCCATCCGTTTTTGGGGATTCAGATGATTGCTTTGACTCCGGAAATGGCCAAAGAGAATAATTCTGACCCCAATGCTCCTTTGATTGTCCCGGAAGTTACTGGGGTGTTGGTGATGCGAGTTGTGCCCAATACGCCTGCTGAGAAAGCGGGGGTTCGCAAGGGGGATGTGATTGTTCAAATTGAGGGCGAGGGAGTGACTCAACCGGAACAGTTGCAAAATTTGGTGGAAAACAGCAAAATTGGTCAAATTCTGAAGCTGAAGGTGCGCCGCGGTTCCCAGATTAAGGAAGTTGCGGTTCAAACTGCTCAATTGAGGGATTTTTAGCCGATCGGGAATTAGGCACAAAACCTAATTTGCGGGAAGATCGGACGGCGGTTGAAACCAGGTTGATACAAACGATGTCCGGATGGTGCGCGGACAAAGAGAGAATAACATAATTTTAACCGCCCGCTCGGAAACCCCTCGCTCGATCGGGTGCAAGCTTGTATAGACGCGGTTTCAACCGCGAGCGTCTTCTTAACTTATCGCCAGTATTAGAAGTCTGAGAATACGAGCCACCATCGATCGGGAAACCGGACGATACCTCAAATGCAGCCAGCCGGGGCTCGTGCGACTTGTTGGCTATCCTCCCTACCAATCGATCGCGATTAGCACTGACTGTTGCCGAGTATTCCACTTTCTGGTTTTACGTCAAGAGTCAACCCTCTTTTTCCACCGCCAAGTTGGAACTATACGATCAAAGCCAGAATGTTGTTTACCAAACTACTTTTGAGCTGGAGCAAGGGGAAGGGATTATCGGTATTCTTGATACTTTTAACCGAGACCTTCTGCGACATCAAAGACATCTAGTATGCTCAGTATAACATCACCAACAAAAAAAGTCAGTGAAGCTGGTATCCCACATCGCCTTGAGAAAAATCCTCAAGGCTCTATTTAAATCTCGTGGTATTTCGCAACCACATCCTGGGCATTAAAGTTCAAAGAATACCAAGATTTACGTGAACATGACTGCACTAAGTGCGGGCATTTAAGATGTATCTTCAGTGACTTTTGTGGATTCGGAACCGTAGCGGTGACACAAATACTTTGTGATTTCCGACACTGAAAGAGCGCTCAAACACAATTTATTACTGCCTTGTGTTTCTGAAATTACGTGAAATCTAGCACAATATCTCAGGCTATGTCGGGACTTGTTACATTATTTTACGTCCTATATTTAACTCCTCAGAATTTGTCCCCCATCAAGTGATGGTGGCTGATTTCAGGACATTGCGCTGGGTTCCCGCAGGATGTGACTAAGGGAGGGTTGGATCGCTGCGTTTTGAATGAGGTTCTGCCACCGGAATACGAAAAAACAGCCGAAATGATCGCTCAGTATATTTACGATGAGACGAAGCAGCGATTACCTGAAGGGATGCAGCTAAAGGTTGCTGTGTCTGAAACGCCCAACAGTTGGGTGGAATATGAGGATGATTGAAATTTCCGATCGGGACTGATAGCAAATCCATTACCCTCAGTTAGCAGCGGAAGCAGCTTGGCGAACGGCAGAGATCGTGAAGAAAAGTTAAGCAGGTAGGTGTAAATAAACTGACATCCTTCTAACCCGATTTCGTTGAGAAATGGGTTTCTCAAGCCATCTCGCTCAAAGAATTGCCAAAATGGCAACATGGCTTTTTTGAGTTGAGTTACATTGAAGCCTAGCTGCAGTTACAAGCTAATAGGATGGTAACAATGGACGTAAATAACAGAAAAGACAACTGTCAACTCGAAATTAATGACCTGATTGGTGATGCTGTTTCCAATGCGATCGCCAGACGAGGTTCCCCGGATACAGAAGTAGATATCTCCGCTTTGTCTGATGCGGAAGCGGCAAGCGTTGTGGGTGGTAAAACTCTAAATCTCATCACAGTAGCCGGGTTGAAACCTATTTCTTTGCCCTGCGCTCCTGTCGATCTGCCGGCTCAGCCTATTTGCCTGCCGGTTGCTCTTCCTAAGCCACCTATTCAGTGGACTTGTCCGCCGATTGTAGTGGGGCTAATTGCACTGCCACCGGGCAATCAAGTGACTCTATCGTAAGCCTTCAAAGGTTAAAAATTCTTTTCGCTGGAGGCTCAATCGATGGAAAATAATGCTGCTGATCGGATGACGCTTTGCCCTAGTGCTAGACCAGAATTGGCGGATAGCATAGTCTTTGGAGTCATCAGCGGAACGGTAACAGAACCTCGCGTAGCTTATCTCAAGCAACCCCTACCTGTTACGGATGAATTGATGGCAAAAGTTCACCCAGTGGCACCTGCGGAAGTTTTTCGCGCGGCGGCACCTTGTGCGGCTAAGGGTTGTCAGCATTTTGATGGTAAAGATTGTCGTTTAGCAATGCGAGTTGCCGAAAAGTTGCCTGCTGTAGTGGCCCAATTGCCGCCTTGTTCTATCCGCCGAGATTGTCGGTGGTGGCAGCAGGAAGGTAAGGCAGCTTGTATGCGTTGTCCGCAAGTGATTACGGATAACTACACACCGTCTGAACTCATGCGCGATGTGGCGCTTTAGCGCTTTGGAGTGTCATACAAAGTTAGCCGGATCAAGATCCCGCCGCTGCTTCTGAGGAATGGGAGTACCTTGGCCGTCACCCACCAGGGCGGCAGTTTCCTCTAAGCTTTCCCTCAGCCGCTTGGCCGCGTAGATCGACATATCTCTGGGCACATTTACCCGATCGCGCAAATATCGCAGCGCAGAATCAGAGCCTGGGGGTGGAGTACAAACTTGACCCGTCATCATCAAAGTTAAAGCACAGCGCAGGGCTTCATCAAATAAGTTGTCCTCAGCAGGGTTGACTCGAATGATATTGTGGCGGTGCTTGATGACGCGGTGGAGTGCTTCAGCGCGGGAGGTTTCCGGTTCTGGATACATCACATCCGGCAGTTGGGCCCAAGGCCCGTTGTCCACGCGGGCTTTGTTGAGTAGCATCTGGGGTTCGCCGTTTTCATAGCAGCCGCCCATTTGAGGTGGTAAATCGTGCACGTGGGTGTGGAAATCACTCTGAGTACCGCGATAAGTTTGGCGGCTTTCCATCGCCGCAAACCAGTCCGCAAAGCGCGGGTTTTCTTCGCGCATGGAATATCCCTTGTAGTAATAAAGACTGGCATTCATCCGTTCGACGTAGGGCGTAAAAATTACATCGGCAGTGCCAAACTCATCCAGAAAATAAGGCCCGGGTGTGCGCGAGAGTGCTGCTTCCACCTCGGCGACGACGCTGGTAAATTGCTTGCGGTTGTGTTGTTCTACTGCTGCTGAACTCGCCGGGTAGCACAGCCAAGAGCACCAAGCTCTAAACAGCAGTCGCTCTAGCCGCCGCAGCGGAAGGACTTGGGGGTTTTTCATGCCCAAACCTAAGGGGCCGAAGACTTGTTCTAGGGCGATTAAGATATCATCGCTTTCGGTAATGATCCGGCCGTCTAGTTCGATCGCCGGTAACATTCCCGACGGCACTTTGCGCTTGTACCAGTTCTCTTTTTCCCCATAGCAGAACATGGTAACTTTGTCAATACGGTAGGGGATTTGTTTTTCTTCCAACCACAGCCAGATTTTCTGGCAATAGGGACACCAGGCATGATTATCGCGGTACAGTGTGACTCTCACATCGGATTCGGGCTGTCCGAAGAGACGCAACCGGGCTTGAGAGTTGGTTGGCCCGTTGACGGTATCGACTTGGAAGTCTGTGAGGGCCTCTAGTTGTGTCCAGCTTAGGGGGGCGATCGGAGTGGTGGATGTCATAGGTAATACGATTTTAGATTTTAGATTGGGGATGAACTGGTTTAACTGGTTCCAAGGCAGAGCCTTGGAATCCATATCAGCGAGGAAGAGCCTCGGCTGGAAAAAAGGAGGCTCTTCCTCGCCTATCTGCGTTACCAGGCACAGCCTAGTAACGAGTAGACTCTCCCCCTTAGGGCGATGTCTGGGGAGATGATGGGGCGTCTTGAATTTTGGTGAGTGCTGCTTTAATTTGGGGATTTGCTAGGAAGTTTTGGGTGGCTGCGATCAAGCGATCGCCCCAGAGGTTTTCTTTGAGAAAAGTTACAGTGGCATAGCGTTTGTCTAATTTTAGGGCGGCTTCTCCCATTGCTAAACCTTTTTCTTTGTCGCCTTTGGTGTAGAGTGCTACTGCTAGAGCTAGCATTGGTTCTGCTGCTTTGTCGTCGATCGCGATCGCTTCTTGCCAGCGGCGGATGGCGCTATCGACATCTCCCATTTCGTATTTGACTAATCCGATATTGTTGATAGCGGGCCAGAGTTTTTTTTCTAAAGCAAAGGCTTTTTCATATTGGACGATCGCCTGATCGAACCGCTGGAGCTTGTAAAAAGCGTTACCTAAATCAAATAATGCGCCCGGAGTGTCGGGCTTTATTTTCAACCCTGCTTGCAAGTATTCGGCTGCTTTCTCGTAGTTCGCTTTCCGAAAGTGAGCTTCTCCCAAGACAAATTTAATTGAGGCATTTTCTGGTGCCAGAGATTGAGCTTGCCCCAAAGCTTCAATGCCTTTGTCAAACTGCTCGATTTGAAGGTACAAGCTGCCTAACAAAGTCCAAGTTTGAGCATTCTTGGGGGCTAACTGTGTGGCGAGTTCGGCACTGGGGACGGCAAGTTGGTACTGCTGGACTCTGGCTAGCTGGACGGCTCGTTCTGCAAGGCTCAAGGCTGTCTGTTCGAGCCCGGCCGAGTCGATTTCCAGGGTGTAAGGCAGAAGTGCCTGTGCGACAACAGGCTTGGGCATTGTCCACAAACCGAGTGCGAGCACCAGAGATATTAAAGGAATGCGATTAGGCACTGTACAGCCCCAGAAAAAAATATAAGGGTTTCTCGATCGATCATAATAACTCATTTTTTTGAGTTTTGATATTGCTTCTTGACTCGCAACGCTTCCTACTTTTGGTTTTAATAGTTCCAAAATTAGGTTTTTTATCAGTCACAATAGTTTTGATTCACTGCTTTTTTGCGGACTCAATTCCTCACTACGAACCTGGTAATTTCTTGATTTTTACGGGAATTCATGAAGTTTATTTAACCTTAAATAACTACCCTAAAATCGGTTTGTAGTCAGGAATGCGAGTTTTCCGAGTTTTTCGGCGGGACGACTGGTTTCATTACCTACCTTTTCCACTCAATAATAGTTTTGATTCACTGCTTTTTTGCGGACTAAAGTCCTCACTACGAACCGGATAAATTCTTCAATTTTAGGAATTTGAGTTAGTTAATAAAGTCTGTTGAATTTTGTCTAACAATTGTGCTGCCGAAAAGGAAGAAGGCAAAATTTGGGCAGATACTTCTTGCAGCAGAAAGTCGATCGCCTCAGATTCCGAATTTACAGCAGACCGATCGTCCCAGACTAAAATTGGCAGTTTTACTGCCATTTGCCGCAGGTTCGATAGCGCTTGCAACATAGCACCGGATTCTGAGGGGGCATCTCGCAAGCACAGCAACACTAAGTCCACGCTTTGATATTGCAACTGCTGCAAAACTTCTGTCCAGCAGGGGGCGATCGCCCCTCGAAAGCCTGCGGTTTGGATGTACTGAATCAAAGCTTGAAAGTTGGGAGTAGAAAACTTGGAATGGGGAATGGGAATCTCGGCTTTTGTCGATCGATCGCCATTTTCCAATTCTCCCGTCGGATTCCCCCCAGCAGTGCGGTGCAAGTCCGGTAAAGTCGAAATGTCAGCAAATAAAATGCTGGGCTTCCAACTCATGCCCGCAGCTACTTGAATCACTTGCCACAACGCACTTGCCCCCAACCCGGTGCGTGAGGTTTCGCTACCATCGGGATTACCGGTTGCCAAACAGGGAAATACCGACAATCCTTTGACTTGATTTGCTAGTTGCGTCGTTGCAGAGTCTAAAGTTACTAAGGGGAGAGCACCCAAATTTCGAGATCGACTTAACTGTTCGATGAAAGCTAAAGGGTTTTGCAGTTGACTGGTACTGTCCAAGACGATCGCGTCGGGCCGCCAAATTCTGGCTACGAGTTCTGCTTGACCGAGGTCGTCTGCTTCCAAAACCCGGCAGTAGGTGGGGTTTAGCAGTAAAGCCGAACCTTGAGAGGAACTGTTTTGCGGGCTGAGCCACAACACGGTTAAAGAACTCCTCACCTTGCGGCTGCTGGCATCGGAGCGGCCGATCGAGTCTGCTAGCAGCCTGCGCAAAGCAGGTTCTTCCACTGGCAAGCTCAAAAAGCCTTCGGCTCGGTTGACAGAAGCCCGTTCTTTTTCGCCTCTGGTGGCTGTGACGATCGCCGGAATCGATCGGGTATCTGGATCGCTCTTGAGCAGCGTCAGCACGTCCCAACCGGACAGCAGCGGCAGCAGCGGGTTGAGGAAAATCACTTCGGGACTGAACCTGCGGGCTTTTTCCAGCGCTTCGGTGCCGGAACGGGCGACTATTACTTGGTAGCCCAAACCTGAGAGGACGCTGCTTAAATCTTCGATATATTTGGGAACTGCTTCGACTATTAATACTAAACGAGAGCGAGAATTGCCGATCGGAGTCTGATATTGTGCTTTGAATAATTCAACCTCGGCTGCTGTATGTGCTGGGGATTCTTCCCCGCTATTTCCCGGAGGACTTGGCGGCAGCAACAAGGTAAATTGAGAGCCTTGGTTTTCTGAGGAAATAAACGAAACGTCTCCGCCGTGGAGACGGGCGAGCCGTTGAGTCAGTACCAGTCCCAGTCCGGTTCCTTGAAAGCGTCTGGTGAGGGGGCTTTCTAGCTGTTGGAATTTCTGAAATATCAGGTGCTGTTTGTCGGCGGGGATGCCGATGCCGGTGTCCCAAACTGTGAAGGCGAGCCAACCTTCCCAAACATTTACTTTCAAGCCGATTTTGCCCCCCGCTTCGGTGAATTTTATGGCGTTGGCAAGCAGATTGACGAGCATTTGCCTGAGTCGCAGTTCGTCGGCAATTAAGTAGCTCAGTCCCGGTTCAATTTCGAGTGTAAATTCGATTTTGGCTCCGGGTTCTCCGTCCGCTGCGGCGTTTTTTTGGCTCTGCCCAGCAGGGGATTTTTCTTCTTGCTGTTGCAGTTGTTTTGCTTGTTCAAAAGCTCTTTTGCAGGTGGCTGCTATTTCGACGGGTTCGGGAATTAGTTCTAGCTGCCCCGTTTCCATTCGGGTTAAGTCTAAAATGTCGTTCACTATTGTCATCAAATGCCGCCCGCTTTGATGGATTAGTCTGGCGTAGCGTGTTTGGCGATCGTTGAGTTCTCCGATCAATTTATCTTTGAGCAGGCTGGACAAACCGAGGACGGCGGTGAGCGGGGTTTTTAGTTCGTGGCTGATGCAGGATAAAAATTCGTCTTTGAGTCGGTTGAGGTGGATTAAATCTGCGTTTTTTGCTGCTAGTTCTTTGGCGACTAAATGTTCTTCGGTGACATCTTGTCCCATGACTAAAATTAGTTTGTCTGAAAGCGGCTGTTTGACAAATTGCCAGATCCGTTCTTGACCTGTTTGTACAGGACAATCGCAAATATAGGTGTCTGGTTTGCCGGCGGTGGGACACCAAGCTGGAGCGGTTAAGGTTGACTCTGAGGCGGCGGCGTACAGGGGTAGCGGGCAACTGGTGGCTGCGGTTGTATCGCGATCGCCCCATCGACTTGCTCCCACTAGGCTCCTGCACTCTTTCGCGACGGCCTCTACCGGCACGCTCTTGTATTCGGTTGTGAGATGGCTTGGTTTGTGGGGCGAGTGTTTGCCCAAATTTGCTGCTGGTTCTGGAATTGGCTCTGGGCCTGCTCCCAGCAAAATCCGCCACGCTGCGTTTTGGCTGACTATTTGGCCGGTGGGGGTTTGCAATCTCAGGGGCAGGGGCAGTTTTTCCAGGAGTTGAACAAGGGAGTTCAGGTTTTCCGAGGGTTTCAACCCTGCTTCTAGAAAGCGCACTTGAGCTTCAAGGGCGGTGGCGATGGCGGAGGAAACCGGCATTAATTCGATTTCTTTGACTGCTGTTGGCTCGGCCCTCATGCTGCTGTTAACTGCGGCGAATTTCAGCAGGCTCAGGCCCTCTAGCAGTCCTAAAAATTTACCGCTGGCATCTGTGAGGGCGATCGGGCTTTTGGATAAACCGCCGGTGCTTTGGCCTGGCTGCGCTGGGGTGTTAAGTTCCTCTGTTTGCAGGTATTCCCAGAAGTCGCTGACGCTCAGAGCGGCCGATACTATTCTCACGGGTTCGATCGCGATCGAACTTTCTGACAAAGGTTGCTGTCCGTCGTTTGTGCGATCGGCCCAAAGGGCCCACAGGCTGCGGAGGTAAACTAATCCCACGGGCTGTAGCTGTTCGTTGACTACTGCGACTCGATCGCAGTTGCTCTGACTGAAAATTGACCGCAGCGATGATAGGGTCGCCGTCGTCCGGCACAGCGGCACTGGGTCGATAAAATTTTTGAGACTGGGGCTGATGGTTGGCATAACAAACCTGAGAGTCTGCTATCTATAGCAGTAATATTTTTGATACCCAATGTAGCTGCCGATTTATTTATCTTATTAGTTTTATACCAGTTCTTTATCATGCCCCGGAGCTGCACTCAGAAGAGCGAGTTTGATGCCTGCACCTGATTTGAGGCGACTAGCAATTATTTTAAGGCTTAAGCTTAATTGCAGAAATCAGGTTCAGGGTGCTTGACACAAAAGCCAATCTGTACACTTTGACGATCGCTGTGCTAGAAGCCGATCGCCTATTTGGCGGTTAAGATTGGTTACAATAAATGTTTTAATGAGTATTAAATGTTAAGTATTTTGTAAAGGAGATATCAACTCTGAGCGATCCAGCACTTTCGGACAACTTGGGTGGTTCACCTAGAGGTTTGGTTCCCCAACTGTCGATCGGTATTTTTGTCCGCTCTGAGGAAATCGCCAGATCTGCGATCGAGCTTTTGACGGGCGAACGCTATGCTTTAACGCACATTAAGTCGGCAGTGGAGTTTTTGGAATTCCTTAAGCACAATTACCACCTCGATTGTTTGGTTTTTGAGGTAGATCTGGATCGGCGCGAGCTCCTCAGCAAGCTGCAAGCACGATCGATCTTTTTGCCTGCTGTGATTTTTTCGTCGCAGCCCGGGGAAGATGGAAGACTAGAAGCACCACCTTCAGATGGTTTTGAGGCGGCAGCCCGTACCGCCGACCAGAGTCAAGAGCAAAGTTGTGCTTTTTTTTATCACCCTGCTGAGGTGCAACTGCCAATCGCTCAATCGAGATCCATAGCTGCCAGTATCGATCGGGCGATCGCACAATTTCTGAAACTTTCAACTCCGGTTCCTGTCAATGACCAATCCGCCAAGATCGATGCGACGGCCCAATTGACTGCTCAAAGTTTGCTAAGCCGACAGCAGCGGCGACTTGCGGAAAAATTACGGGAGCGATTAGGATACTTAGGTGTGTATTATAAAAGAAATTCCCAGATTTTTTTGCGAAATCTGCCAAGCCCAGAGAAGCAAAAGTTCTTGGAGCAACTCAAGTCAAGTTATCGCGACATCGTGTTGAATTATTTTTCTGAAGATACTGCGGTCAACAATCAAATAGATGAATTTGTGAATTTGGCTTTTTTTGCTGACGTTCCCGTGACTCAAGTTGTAGAAATTCACATGGAATTGATGGACGAGTTTGCCAAACAGCTAAAATTAGAAGGGCGCAGTGAAGAAATATTGCTCGATTACCGCTTGACTCTGATTGACGCGATCGCTCACCTGTGCGAGATGTACAGGCGATCGATTCCTAAAGAGACATCTCAAGGCCGAAGGTAGAAGGTAAAAATTAACAAAAAAGAAAGGAGAAGGCATTCGGCAGCGCGATCGTGAGGCTGAAATTATTATAAAATAACAAAGAACAGCGGATTCAAGACAAATAACAACTACAACTAACATTTGACAACTAATACTCAACATTTTAAAAAGTTCATGAGTCCTCTGAAGAAAACCTACATTCTCAAGCTGTACGTTGCCGGGAATACTCCCAACTCAGTACGAGCTTTGAAAACCCTAAAGGACATCCTAGAACAAGAATTTCAAGGAGTCTACGCGCTGAAAGTCATAGACGTTCTCAAAAATCCTCAGCTAGCAGAAGAGGACAAAATTTTGGCAACCCCGACGCTGGCGAAAATCCTGCCGCCGCCGGTGCGAAAAATTATTGGCGATTTGTCCGATCGCGAGAAAGTTCTGATAGGATTAGATTTGCTCTATGAAGAACTTCGCGAAGAAGACCTGAATTCATAAGATAATCAGGTGACAGTAATTAGTCCGCAGTCAGCAGTCATTAGTTATTGAGCAAGAGCCTCAACTAAAAGCTGGGTATAAAGACTCATGATCTGCGGTTAATGAGTGACAACTAAAGAATACTGAGAGTTGACAAAAATCGACATGAATGAAATTAGTCAAACGGTGCAACCAGAAGGATTTGTAACGGCAGGAGTCGAGAAAATTCGCACGATGATTGAGGGTTTCGACGACATCAGTCACGGCGGAATGCCCATTGGCAGAACCACCCTAGTCAGCGGCACGTCAGGAACGGGAAAAACTTTATTTGCCGTACAATTTATCTATAACGGAATCACCCATTTTGACGAACCTGGAGTGCTCGTAACTTTTGAAGAATCTCCGACAGATATTATTAAAAATGCTTGCAGTTTCGGTTGGGATTTGGCACGGTTAATCGATGACGGGAAGCTATTTATTTTGGACGCTTCACCCGATCCAGAAGGTCAGGATATCGTGGGAAATTTTGATTTGTCTGCCTTAATTGAGCGGATTCAGTACGCCATTCGCAAGTACAAAGCCAAGCGAGTTTCTATAGATTCAGTGACAGCCGTATTTCAGCAGTATGAAGCTGCCTCCGTCGTGCGCCGAGAAATCTTTCGCTTAGTTGCGCGCCTCAAACAAGTAGGCGCCACTACAGTTATGACTACCGAACGGGTCGAAGAATACGGCCCGGTGGCCAGGTTTGGAGTGGAAGAGTTTGTGTCGGATAATGTAGTGATTGTTCGCAACGTTTTGGAAGGGGAACGCCGCCGCCGCACCATCGAAATTTTGAAGTTGCGGGGTACAACTCACATGAAGGGCGAATATCCTTTTACGATGACTAATGACGGCATTAATATTTTCCCCTTGGGGGCGATGCGATTAACTCAAAAGTCTTCTAACGTGCGCGTTTCTTCCGGCGATAAAACTCTCGACGAGATGTGCGGCGGCGGTTTCTTTAAAGACTCGATTATTTTGGCTACGGGTGCGACGGGAACCGGCAAAACGCTGTTGGTGAGCAAGTTCTTGCAGAATGCTTGTATGAACGGCAATCGGGCACTACTTTTTGCCTATGAAGAGTCGCGGGCTCAGTTGTTCCGCAATGCTTATTCTTGGGGCATTGATTTTGAGGAAATGGAACACAAAGGACTGCTGAAGCTACTGTGCACTTACCCGGAATCTGCGGGTTTGGAAGACCACTTACAGACGATTAAATCAGAAATTGCTGAGTTCAAACCTTCTCGAATTGCCATAGACTCGCTGTCGGCCTTAGCTAGAGGTGTCAGCAATAATGCTTTTCGGCAATTTGTGATCGGGGTGACGGGTTTTGCGAAGCAGGAAGAAATCACCGGCTTTTTCACGAACACAAGCGACCAGTTTATGGGTTCTCATTCGATTACCGACTCCCATATTTCTACGATTACTGACACAATTATCATGCTTCAGTATGTAGAGATTCGAGGCGAAATGTCGCGGGCACTTAATGTGTTTAAGATGCGCGGTTCGTGGCACGACAAAGGGATTCGGGAATACACGATTACTGAAAGAGGCCCGCAAATTAAAGATTCGTTCCGTGGCTACGAACGGATTATCAGCGGTTCTCCGACTCGGATTTCGGTTAATGAGAAGAGTGAACTATCGCGGATTCTCCAGGGGGTGCAAGGTCAAGACGATGAGGATATTTGACAATCAGCAGTCTGTTGTAGGGTGCGCGGTGCGCGCTGCTGTGTTCTGAAATCGCCCACACAGCCAGAACTCCTTTACCATTGGTCATAAAAAAGATCGATCGCGAACGATCGATCTTTTTATTAATTTCAGTGAGCACGGAGGGATAGCCACCACCAAGACGGACAGCGAAAGCCGGCTTTATTACGCACCGATTCAAGAGCAAAAGGAAGTTCGCGCAGCACAAACTCGTTACTGGGAGTATCCGGCGCGTGATGGCTCGCGGTTAGTCCGAGTCAAGCGAGTAGACGACGGCAACGGCAAGAAAACTATCAGTCAGCAGCACTGGGATGGTAGCAGGTGGGTTCCAGGGTACGGTAACGTTGACCGCGCCAATATCCCTGTTTACCGTTACCAGGACGTGCAAAAGGCGATCGCCAAAAATGAGCTCATCTTCGCAGTCGAGGGTGAACCTTGCGCTGACTTGCTATGGAATTTAGGTTTAGCCGCTACCTGCAACATCGGCGGTTCTGGAAAATGGCGGCCAACTGACAGTCAAGATTTAAGCGGCGCGCAAGTCGTGATTTGTCCTGACCGCGATATCCCCGGCGTCAAACACGCAGAGCTTATTTACAAAGACTTCCCAGAGGCTCAATGGCTCTATCCGTACCCGGAGTCACGGGCTTGGGATAACTTGCCCAAGAGCCAGGGGCTTGATGTTCTTGACTGGGTTAAGGACAAAAATCTCAGCGCTGAAGACTTAATCAATTCTATTACTCCTCGCCCGCATACGCGAGAAGGTGTAGTATATTAATAATAAAAAAATGTTACCAACGACTACATTCCATACACAGCACCGCTTGCAGAGCAAAATTTCGTGCAAAAAGCAGAGGCTGCACTGTACGCCGATGGTCATTGGAGGTCAATAGGGGGAGTTCTTTACCGATTCACAGGCACATACTATGAGGAGCGCACTGAGAAGCTAGAAAAACGCCGCATCCGTGATTGGCTAAACACCTACTCAGAAAAAGTGAAAGGCGCTTACGTCTGCAACAGAGCCAAGTCAGGCAGCGTTGATGAGGTTTACAACTGGGTGATTTTAGGGTGCGCTGTGGACATCAAGGAAGTTAATCCGCCCGGTCTAAATTGCTCTAACGGGGTGGTAGTCGTTAATCGTGACGGTTCGCACACACTCGTACCTCATAACCCTGACAAGATTTACACGTATGTGGGCTGTAAGTATGACCCAGATATTGACACAACAGATTGCGATCGCCTTTTAGAGTGTCTCGAACCGCAGCAGCGAGAAATCTTCATGAGGACTGTTGCCGCTTCGTTGTGCTTACCCCTAGCTCGGCTAAAAATGTCGCGAGTCAAGGGCCTGCTTTGTCACGGCGACGGCAGTAACGGCAAAGATACCTTGCGGACTGTGTTGGTGAAGGTCTTGGGGCGGGGCGTCACTGGTAAGACTTTAAAGGATTTTCAGGTTTACGATACTGGCCGAAAATTCCCACTTGCTGGTCTTGAGAATTCTCTGTGCAACTGGTCGAGCGAAAATTCGGATGCTACGAAATTAGACAAACTACAAAGCCTTAAGCAGTTTATCAGCGGAGACGAGCTAACCATTGAGTACAAGGGTCGCGGGGAATATCCTTATGAGCCACAGGCGATATTTTTGGCGAACTGCAACATTTTGCCATCTATCAGTACCGACTCCAAAGCCATCACAAGCCGCTACTGCATATTGAGTTTCAAGAAAATCTACGACACTAACCCGGACTTAAGCAAGGGCGAGTTGCAAGCTGACCCTAGATTCAAGTTAGATCAGGACTTTATCGCTAACCAGATTGCCCCAGCCTTCCTCAAAAGGATGCTAGAGCGGATACCTTTGCTTTTGATAGAAGGGATTGACTATGGTTCGGGCGATGCCGCTCTGCCAGAAGCTCAGGAGAAGTCACAGCACCTTTGGCAGTTCGTCAGGGACGCTGGATATGAAGCGGGCAAGGGAGAGCGCGTTTACGCTAAAGACCTGTGGCAAGAGCTAAAGGACTGGTATGAAGAGGCTGGCATTCTAGAAATTGAATCAGGCAGAGACACTCAGAAACTGGTTTGGAACGAATTGCCCGGACGCGACACTCCTGTGAAGGCTATCAACCAACTGTTTTCTCGACTAAGCGAACTATTCCCTAAGCTAGAGAAACATCGTCATACCGAGCGAGGTTTTGATGGTGAGCGGACTATGGGAGAGGCCTACTATCTTGGCATTGGGAAACAAAAAACAAAAAGAAGTGAAAAATCATCCTCAGCATCCTCAGCACCTGATTCTACTGTGCTTTCATCCTCAGCATGATCCTCAGCAGGATTGTCTGCTGAGGATGATGCTGAGGCAACAATCCTTACACAGAGCGCTGCTGAGGATGCTGAGGATGTTTCTCCAACTATTTTGGAATTATGCAACGGAATCGCAAAACTGACTCTTGCTGACAAGCAAAAACTGGTTGAGTTGCTGACAGGGATTCCTTGCTCTGACCCGCTCAAAGCCTTCAGAGTCGGAGACAGGGTGGCTGGCAACAACCCAGAGGAACCTGCTTACAACTGGCACGGTCGTATCGTTGAGATTCACGTGAGTATAGGTTGCAAGGTTGACTTTGAGGAACGAGCTCGAAACAGAGGCGGTCGCATAATCTCTATGCTGTTCTGCAACATGAGGAAAATTTAGCTATCACCTAACGACTGTTGCCGGACTGCTACCCCTTCATTGGGGGTTTTTCGCGCCCCCAATTCTGTAGACAATCTGTTTACAAAAACCGTTGACAGTGTAGACACTTTAAAGTTATCGTATACATACACTGTTTACGGGTGTCTACAATTATGAGTCAAGTAATCTCGTTTCGCGCATCAGGTCATTTCCTTAATTGGCTGGAATCGCAGCGGATGGAGGAAGAATCGTTAAGTCAGTGCTGTCAGCGCATTCTCAGGGTTGTGTCTACAGGGGGAACGCTAGACTTGTCTACAGACTTGTCTACACCAAACATTCCTCTCGTCGCGTCTACAAATTTGTCTACACAAAGTGACGATAGCGTCGCGTCTACAGATATCGTAGACATTGTAGACAAGGCTGTAAGTTCAAGTCTTGACCCCGTGATGGAAAGAATGGCCGCCATTGAGGAACGGCTGGGAAAATTGAGTGCCTGAGTGAGGGCAACGATAAATCGCTCAGGCTTGAATTGAAAGCAGCCAACAATCAACTTGCGGAATGGGATGCAGAGCTGAATCAGTTACATGAACGCAACGGCGATTTGGTACTGAAAGTTCAGATGTTGGAGCAAGAACTCAAGGAACCGCGGCGCGATCGGGAGGAAAGTAAAAACTCCGCTCCGACCGTCGCAGAATTTCCAGAACCCGCCGACCTACTCAACCAGTTGAAGGCACGGCGCAAAAAGTCCGGGGCAAACTTGGCAGATATGGAGGTGGTTTTGGAGATACTTGGAACAGACGGGAGCGAAATTTGAGCGGAAAACGGGGCTATCGGTAATACAATTAACCTGAAACCCCTGCTCTACAAAAGACACAAAACATGAGCACGGAGGGATTTGAACCCCCGACCCTCAGGACCGGAACCTGATGCTCTATCCACTGAGCTACGTGCCCTCGACTTTTTAGAGTATAACACGTGTTGCGGAAAATGGCTAGTGGATAGACCAAATTCGATCGCCAGTCTCCAAACTGCTTGGCCTATGCGGGTTCTACTCGCCCTGAGAGCGTGTATCAGGCAGTTCTCGCAGGCAGAGAGTGCAAATTTTACCTAAATTGTCCAAATAAGACGACAATAGGTAAAATAATAGACTTTGATCTAACACAGATCCGGTTCACATTCGATCGGGGTTGACCATCTACTACGGCTAATATGGCCTGGATGAATTCCTCTAGCTAGCTCGGCATTAGATGGCGCTGCTGTTAATACAAGCTCTGCAAGAACGGTTCTAGGCTAAGTTTACAAAACCTCAGAATCTTATGGTTTCTAAAATTTTAGACAAATTACCGCTGCGAACTGTTCTCATAGTTCCATTTGTACTGCAAATTGTCGGAGCCGTGGGACTTGTAGGATATCTGTCTTTTAGAAACGGACAAAAAGCAGTTAATAACCTTGCCAGTCAGTTAATGAGCGAGGTGAGTTTGCGTGTCGAGCAAAACCTGCAAGTTTACCTGACAACACCCCATCAAATCAATCAAAGCAAACTGGATGCTGTCAAACTCGGGTTGTTAAAGATGGAAAACTTATCAACAACTTGGGAGAAATATCTGTGGCGGCAAGTACAATTATATCCCTATATAAATTTTACATCTATTGGCAACAAGGATGGAGATTATAGAACCGGAGAAAAACTGTCAAATGGCTCTCTAATGATTAATCAGTCAGGCAAATCTACGGGTTTTGATTTTTATTCTTACAATACTACTGATACAGGCGATCGCACTACCGTAGCCACAGTTGTCAAAAAATTTGACATCCGCAAACATCCTTCGTACCAAAATGCGGCTAATGTCGGCAAACCAACTTGGAGTTCCGTTTATATTTCGTTTCTAGAACCGACATTAATACTCAGCGCACTCCAACCCGTATACGAGAACAATCAGCTAGAAGGAGTATTAATTGCTGCTTTGCGTCTCGACCATATTGGGATATTTTTAAACAGTCTCAAAATTGGCAAATCCGGGCAAGCATTTATTGTCGAAAAGAATGGTACGTTACTGGCAACTTCAACAGCAGAAAAACCATTCCGTACCAAATATAATAAAAAAGAACGGTTTAAAGCAGAAGAGAGTGTTGACCCCTCGACTAAAGCTACAGCTAGATATGTAGCACTTCGTTTTCTGGACTTAAAGGAAATTAAAACTTCCTATATCTTGAATTTTGAAATAGATGGCAAGCGACAATTTTTAAAAGTCCTGCCCTTCCAAGACGGCAAAGGTTTAGACTGGCTGATTGTGATAGTTGTTCCCGAAGCAGATTTTACCGAACAAATCGATGCGAATACCCGCATGACGATTTGGCTGTGTTTGGCAGCTTTAGGAGTAGCTGTCGCCATTGGCATTCTGACTTCTCGCTGGGTGACCAATCCTATTTTGCGCTTAAATACAGCAGCCAAAAATATTGCTAAAGGTGAATGGGACAACACAGTAGAAATTGAACGTGCTGACGAATTGGGGGAATTAGCCAAAGCATTTAACAGCATGGCTCAACAACTGCAACAATCTTTTGAAACTTTAGAACACCGAGTGCAAGAGCGGACTGCTGAATTGGCTGTAGCTAAGGACAAAGCCGAAGTAGCGAATCAAGCTAAAAGTACGTTTCTGGCTAACATGAGTCACGAATTGCGATCGCCCCTCAATGCAATTCTCGGCTTTTCCCAACTGATGACTCGCAGCCAAACTCTATCCCGAGAACATCAAGAAAATCTTAGCATAATTAGCAGCAGCGGAGAACACCTGCTCACCCTGATTAATAACGTGCTCGATTTATCTAAAATTGAATCGGGGCGCACCACCCTCAATCCGAAAAAATTCGACCTCTATCGCCTGCTACACGACTTGGACGATATGTTTCAACTCAAAGCAGATGACAAGCATTTGCAGTTGGTTTTCGATCGCAGTCCCGACGTGCCGCAATACGTAGAAACTGACGATTTAAAGTTGCGGCAAATTTTAATTAATCTGCTCAATAACGCTCTTAAATTTACCGATAATGGCGGTGTTGCGGTCAGAGTTAGCAAGCAGTCATCAGGCATAAATCACAAAGAAGAAGGCGAAATAGTTGCTCTATTAAAACGATCAAAAAATACCGACAATTCCGGAAGTAAGGGTGTTAAAATATCCCAGTTAATTCAGTCGGAAAACGCGAGTTATGCAACCCCAAATGACGGTTCAGTTTCTGGAGATTCCTTCTTCCTCCATTTTGAAGTCGAAGATACAGGCCCAGGTATTGCTGCCAATGAATTAGACAATCTTTTTGAAGCTTTTGTTCAAACCCAGACAGGTAAAGATTCGCAAGAAGGTACAGGATTGGGATTGCCAATTAGCCGCAGATTTGTAGAATTAATGGGTGGCGAAGTTAGCGTCTGTTCTACTGTCGGAAAGGGGACTAATTTTAAGTTTGATATTCAAGTTATTGCGGTAGATGTGGCTGAGATTGCCCTCCCAAAACCGACCCGCCATGTGGTTGCCCTGGAACCCAATCAACACCCATATCGAATTTTAATAGTAGACGATAAACCGCTCAACCGCCAACTGTTAATCAAACTTCTCAATCCTTTAGGTTTTCAACTAAAAGAAGCTACTAACGGTCAAGAAGCTATTGATATTTGGAATAGTTGGGAGCCGCATTTAATTTGGATGGATATGAGAATGCCTGTGATGGACGGCTACGAAGCAACGCAATACATTAAAGGCACTATTAAAGGTCAGGCTACTGCTATTGTTGCCTTGACTGCGAGCGTTTTGGAGGAAGAACGGGCTGTAATTTTGTCGGCGGGCTGCGATGCTTTTATGCGGAAACCTTTCCGGGAAGCCGATATTTTTGATGCTATGCACAAACAGATCGGAGTGCGCTATATTTATGAAGATCCGGAAGAAGCTAACTCATCGGCAGTCAAAGAGTGCGATCGGGCCGAAATGACTGCGGCTGACTTCGTTAAATTGCCTGAGTCGCTGGTAGCTGATTTAAAGCTGGCGATACTGAATGCAGATATGGATTTAATTGATACCTCGATCGACAAAATTCGATTAAAGCATACAGCCACCGCTAGTGCGATCGCGAATTGTATAGAAAATTTCGAGTACGACAAAGTTTTAAAGTTAATCTCTCAAGCAACATCACATGAATAACGACCTTCCTAGCACAGCTCGCGGTAATATTTTAGTAGTTGACGACACCCCAGCTAATTTGCGGCTGCTAGCCGGAATTTTGAATGGTCAGGGCTATAAAGTTCGCCCGGTACCTAGCGGCGAGTTAGCGCTTTCGGCGGCCAAAGGTATGCCTCCCGATTTAATTTTGCTGGATATTATGATGCCCGAAATGAATGGGTATGAAGTTTGCGAAAAAATCAAAGCTGATGAACGCACTCGCGACATTCCGGTGATTTTTATTAGCGCAATCAATGACGTACTAGATAAGGTCAAAGCCTTTGCTGTGGGTGGGGTAGATTATATCACCAAACCCTTTCAAATGGAAGAGGTTCTAGTTAGGGTAGAAACCCATTTAGCAATGTGCAAATTGCAAAAAAAGCTCCAACAGAAAAACGAGGAACTGACAGTCACTTTAGACCAACTGCAAGCAACTCAGAATCAATTAGTTCAATCTGAAAAAATGGCTGCCTTGGGGCAACTGATTGCGGGCATTGCTCACGAAATTAATACGCCACTGGGGGCGATTCGCTCGTCTATTGGCAATATTACCAGCTTTTTGGATAACAATCTCGAAAGTTTGCCAGTTTTTTTTAAAGAACTTTCAGCCGAACGCCAGCACGATTTCTTGAGTTTGATGTACAGTTCCCGCCAACAAACTTACTCTTTATCTACGCGAGAAAAACGGGAATTTAAAAAAGGCGTGAAGCAGCAACTCGAGTCGGAAGGAATTGACAATTCTGACAGCCTTGCTAGCATTTTAGTCAATATTGGATTGCAGGGAAACCTGGAACAATTCGTGCCGTTGCTCAAAGACCCTGACAGCGAAAATATTATCAAAACAGCCTACGAATTTGCTAGCATTCACAAAAGCGCCAGAACCATCGCTACCGCTACAGAACGTGCTGCAAAAGTCGTCTTTGCCCTGAAAAATTATGCGCGTTACGATGTAAATGGGGAAAAATTAGAGGTGAATATTACCGAGGGAATTGAAACTGTATTAACTCTTTATCAGAACCAGCTAAAGCAGGGTGTGGAAATCGTCAGAAACTATCAAGATCAATTGCCTGCGGTACTGTGTTATCCCGACGAACTCAATCAAGTTTGGACAAATTTAATTCACAATGCCTTACAAGCGATGGACAATCTAGGAACTTTAACAGTTGACGCCCTGCCGCAAGATACCAGCGTTGTCGTAAAAATTACCGACAGCGGTAAGGGGATTCCACCGGAGATTTTGCCGAAAATTTTTGAGCCGTTTTTTACTACCAAACCACCGGGAGAAGGCAGCGGGTTAGGATTGGATATTGTCAAAAAAATAATTGAAAAACATCAGGGTAAAATTGATGTGGAGTCGGTGCCCGGCCAAACTGCATTTACAGTGTCTTTGCCGATTAATTTAATTGAGTAGGTAAAGCGCCCCAGACTGAAGTCTGGGGCTAAAAATTTGCAGTGTACGCGCGCGGAATGTAGAATTTGGAAAACGGTGTGCTTAGCCCTGGGGCTTCACCATGCCAGACTAAAGGAGGAAACTAGCGATGTCTAAACCAGCAATTTTGTGCGTTGACGATGAAGTAGCGGTGTTGGAAAGTCTGGAGATTGAACTGCAACAGGCATTTAACGGTAAATATCTTTGCGAATTTGCTGAAAGTGCTGCGGAAGCACTGGAGATTATTGAAGAGCTATGTGAAGATGAGGTTAACATTCTAGTGATTGTCTCGGATTGGTTGATGCCCGGAATGAAAGGAGATGAGTTGCTGATTATGATTCATCAAAAATATCCGCAGATTGTGACAGTGATGCTGACGGGACAAGCAGATAAAGAAGCAATTGAACGAACAAAATCTCAAGCCAATCTTCATGCTTTTATACAAAAACCTTGGCAAAATCAAGAATTAATTGAAGCGATCAAGTCGGGTCTAGCAAAGTTATGAAAAAACCAGTCATTATTTGTGTCGATGATGAGCAGACTATACTCGATAGTCTGGAAATAGACTTGCTAAAAGCCTTTGAAGATAAATATTTAATTGAAACTGCCCAAAGCGGCGAAGAAGCTTTAGAGTTGCTGTCTGAACTTTTAGCAGAACAGTATGAAGTTCCTTTGGTTATTTCCGATCATATCATGCCGAATATGAAAGGAGACGAGCTATTAAGGAGCGTTCATGCCATCTCGCCGAAATCTCTCAAGATTATGCTGACGGGGCAGGCTGATTTGGAGGCGGTAGCTAATGCTATTAATTATGCTAAGTTGTACCGATACATACCTAAGCCTTGGCAATCAGATGATTTAAAATTAACTGTTACTGAGGCCATCTACAGATATTTTCAAGACAAACAATTAGCGGAAAAACAAATAGAACTTCAGGAGATGAATCAGGAGTTGGCCAGATTAAACCGCAAGCAGTCGATGCTGATTGCCAAACTCCACGAAAACGAAAGTCGGTTGACGCAATACCTGGAAGCTATGCCGTTGGGTGTGTGCGTGCTTGATGCGAACGGTCAATCTTTTTATGCTAATCAGAAGGCGCGGGAGGTATTTGGTAAAGGCACTGTGCCGCATATTAATTCGGAGCAGAAAGCAGCAATTTATCAATTCTATAAAGCCGGAACTAATCAGAGATGCCCTGTGGAAGAATTGCCAATTATGCAGGCGCTCCGGGGCGAAAGTGTGCGGACTGAGGGTGTAGAAATTCGGACTGGTAATAAGGTTATTCCGGTGGAGAGTTGGGCGACTCCTATTTATGACTCTCTCGGGGATATTTGCTACGGGATTATTGCTTTTACTGATATTACGGAACGCAAGGAAGCTGAAGCAGCGCTGGTGCAAGCTGAGGAGAAGTATCGCCGGATATTTGAAAATGCTCTTGAAGGTATTTTTCAGACTGCACCTAACGGAAATTTGATCAGTGCTAATCCTGCTCTTGCTCAAATCTACGGCTATGATTCCGCTGAAGAATTGATGGCAAGTGTTAACGATTTCGATCGGCAATTGTACGTGCAACCGCACCGCCGTCAAGAGTTTTTCGCGCTGATGGAACAGTACGGTACTGTGTCTGAGTTTGAGTCGGAAGTTTACCGCCGAGATGGCAGTATTATCTGGATTTCTGAGGATGCGCGCACTGTTTTTGATGCTAGCGGTGAGGTGCTTTACTATCAGGGTTTTGCTGAGGATATTACTTTGCGAAGACTGGTAGATGTGGAACGGCTTAAGTTTACGAATGATTTGGAAAAAGCTTTGGTGGCTGAAGAAAAGTTAAATGAAGCGCTGCTAGAAAGCGAAAATCGGCTGACTCAATTGCTGGAAGCGGTGCCGGTGGGCATATTTGTGGTAGATGGTATCGGGAAACCTTGTTACATGAATTCTTGGGCTGAGAAAATACTTGGCAAAGGCTTGGTTTCTGAGGTTATTCCTAGTAATTTGCCGCAAGTTTATCAAACTTACTGTGCCGGAACCAATGAGCTGTATCCAAGCGAAATGCAACCGATTGTGCGGGCGCTGCGGGGAGAAGTGGTGCACGTTGACGATGCGGAAATTCACCGCCCGGAGAGGATTGTGCCGATCGAGATTTGGGCGAGTCCAATCTACGACGAACGGAAAAACATTGTTTATGCGATCGCGGTTTTTCAAGATATCACGGAGCGTCAGGGGCTAGAAACCGAGCGCCGCCAATTCACAAACGAGCTGGAAAAAGCTTTAGCAGCGGAAGAAAAATTAACAGATGCTTACGGGCGGTTTGTGCCGCACCAATTTCTCCACTTTCTAGGATATGAAAGTATTCTGGAAGTAAAATTAGGCGATCAGGTGCAGAAAGAAATGTCGGTGCTGTTTTCAGATATTCGCGATTTTACTGCTCTTTCTGAACAGATGAATCCCGAAGAAAACTTTCAATTTATTAATGCTTATTTGTCGCGGATGGAACCCGCAATTACTGAAAATTTTGGGTTTATTGATAAATACATTGGCGATGCGATTATGGCGCTGTTTAATGGCAGTGCGGACGATGCTGTGAAAGCAGGAATTGCGATGCTAGAACAGCTTAACGAGTATAATATCAGCCGCAGTCGGCCCGATCGCCCGCCGCTACAAATTGGGATTGGCATCAATACGGGTTCTTTGATGTTAGGCACGGTTGGCGGTCAAAGTCGCATGGATAGCACGGTGATTAGCGATGCGGTAAATTTAGCCTCCCGCGTGGAAAGTTTGACGAAAGAGTATGGAGTTTCGATGTTAATTACTCACAATACTTTTATACAGTTGAACGCTGTTTATGATTTGAGGTTGATCGATCGCGTCACAGTGAAAGGCAAATCGCGCATGGTAACGGTTTATGAAGTATTTACGGCAGATCCGCCCCAATTGCGACAGAAAAAGTTAGAGACAAAGACAATGTTTGAGCAAGCTTTGGTATTCTACAATAGTAACAAGTTTCTCGAAGCTACAAGATTGTTTTCGGCGTGCCTGCAAGTCAACCCCGGGGATAAGGTAGCTCAAATTTATATGCAGCGATGTGTAAGACGGGCGATCGCTCCTGTATAAGCTTTGCTCGCCCGAGAGATTGTCTGTGATGTTGTTTGAGGGGGAGAGATGGAGATGGGGAGATGGGGAGATGGGGAGATGGGGAGATGGGGAGATGGGGAGATGGGAAACGACTTTTAAATATGCAATTTAAATGTAGAATACCATAATTATTGTTTACATTTTCCCACAAGAATGCAACTGTACGGAATATCCAAATCCGATCTACTAAATCATCCCCAAATCTAAAATCTAAAATCTAAAATCTAAAATGGTTTACACTGGCAGGGAAACGGAAACTATAGTTTCTTGCTGTGGCAAACTTTCTATTTTAAATTCTCCTCCGTGCAATTCTGTTAGGCGTTGAACGATGGCCAAGCCCAATCCCAAACCTGCTTGTTGGTAAAGTTTGCGATCGAATTGCCTGTAAGCTTCTAGCTGTGCAATCTGATCGGGAGTCATGCCGCGGCCTTGGTCTTTGACAGACAGAATAAAAGTCTCATTTTCCACGAAAGTGCTTAATAAAACTGGCGTTCCTTCTAAAGAGAATTTGAAGGCATTGTCTAGCAGTTCCTCGACAATTTTTGTAAGTCTCATAGAATCCATAGCCACCGATGAATCCTGCAAATTTAATTGTAAATCATCTGTTCTATTCACCTGTTTCGCTTGCTGGAGCGCTTTTTGACTCAGCAAAGATTCTACGCAGCTAAATTGGCTGCTGCGCATCTCTTTTAGTAGTTCGGGATTTGTGCCTGCCATCTCTAGTTCTGCATATAGCAAAAAGTTCTGAATCAGCCGATACAAGCGATGACCGGAAGTGTTAATTTGACCGATCATTTCTAAGATGTCTGATTCCTCGAACACCTGATATTCTGACATAATTAGCTCGGAAAAGCCCAGAATCGCATTCAAGGGAGTCCGCAATTCGTGGGGTAGCGACATACTAATATTAGTGCGCAATTCGTCAAGGTTTTTTTGAGATTTTTTGCTAATTATTTTCTGTTTTTCAAGTCGAATAGCAATTGCTTTTAGCAGTTCTTGTGGCGTACAAGGTTTAGTAATGTAATCGTCTGCTCCCATTTCCATGCCCGCACGAATGTCACTTTTATCGGCTTTGGCTGTGAGGAAAATAAACGGAATTGTGGCAGTCATGGGGTCGGAACGCAAAGCTTTGAAGACGCCGTGACCGTCAATTTCCGGCATCATCATGTCGCACAAAATTAAATCGGGGATTTGTGCGATCGCTAATTTGATGCCGACTTTACCGTCAGTAGCTCCAATGCCTTCAAAATTCTCGGCTTCCAGCAACTCTAAAATGTTTTCTCTAATCGATTCTTCGTCTTCTATTACTAAAATCTTTGCCACGGTTATTGCTCCTTTTAGTTAGTAGTTGTTGCAAAAAATCTGCGTTTGGATACTTGACAAATTTGTTTTTTTGTGTACTTAACTGAGCGTTCAGCGGCGGATGCTTATAGCTGATAATTTAGTTGTGAAGCTGTACTGCATTTAGATTGTATAACCTTTCTCAAAAAAATGAGGTAGGTCTGGTAATGGGTAATTGGTAATGGGTAATTGGTAATCAATAATTGCTCTAAGCTTTCTGAGGTCGATCTCCGGTCAAGATGCTCCCGCGTTCGCGTGTGTTCTCGATCCGACGATCGTAGCAGAGTCTGACATATCTCATATTTATGAGAACCGCTATATATTTGAATGAACTATTAAAATTTATCAACTCCTCCCCCTCTCCATCTCCCTCTCTCTCTGGCACAGTAGCTTATTGGCTAGGACAAATTAAAGGTAAGGTAATAGTGAAAGTTGTGCCTTTTCCTTCTTGAGAGTCGATCGCCAGTTTGCCACCGTGAAGTTCCACAGACCTTTTGACAATTGCTAAACCGAGACCGGTTCCCGAAATAGTGCCGACATTTGTAGCTCGGTAAAAAGTTTCTAATATCCGCTCTAAATCGGCTTGGGGAATGCCGATGCCTTGGTCTTGAACCTGGAAAATAGCTTGGCCGTTTTGACAATTTAGCCGCAAGGAAACAGCACTGCCGACGGGGGAATATTTGATGGCATTTGAGAGGACGTTTCCCAACATTTGCCGCAGCAGTTTTTCATCCATTTGAGCGTCGCAGTTGCCGCCTTCATGTATAAAGGCGATCGGATGTTGGTTGCTATCGTTGAGCTGCTGTTCTTCTACGAGTTGACGGCAAAATTTTTCGAGGTTTAAGGAAACTGGTTGAAATGGTAAGGTGTTTGCTTCTATTTTGCCAATTACGAGGATATCTTCTAGTAACTCTGTCATGCGTTTGATGGCTAGTTGAATCCGCACAAAATGAGTGGATTTTTTTTCTTCAGACCACTTGGCGCTGTAATCTTGCAGCAATCCAGCCGAAAATTGGATGGTTGTCAGGGGGGTGCGGAACTCGTGGGAAACCATGGTGACAAATTTGGCTCGCAGCTCTGAAAGTTCTTTTTCTCGTGCGAGGGCTTTGAGAATTTCGGCTTCTGCGCGTTTGCGATCGCTAATGTCGCGGGCTTCGGCAATCAACAGCAAAACTTGTCCTGTTTCATTTTTAACTGGTTTGAGTGAGAAATCAACTGTGACAATTTGGCCGCTTTTGCCTAATAAGTCGATTTCGCTGCGGAAAAACTCGCCGCGGCTGGCTTTGGCGATCGCAAATTGCAGTTGTTCGGAAAATTTTCGAGTCTGAGGCCAAATCATCATTTGCCAAATCGGGCGGCCGACGATATCTTGCGATCGCACTCCGGCAAAATCCAGGGCTGTCTCGTTGACTTCGAGCACGATGCCTTCGGGAGTCAGCAACTTGGTAAGCTGAAACGAGGAGTCAAAAATCGCCCGAAAACGCCGCTCGCTTTCCCTGAGCATTTGGAATGTTTGCGATCGTTCGATCGCGTAGCGGATCGTCCGCACCAATAATTGAGTAGTAATTTGACCTTTAACGATGTAATCTTGAGCTCCCAAGCGAACTGATTCCAGGGCGATCGCCTCATCATCCAAGCCTGTCATTACCACTATTGCTGTATCCAGGGCCACTTCTCGGAGGCGAGTGAGGGTTTCCAAACCACGGCTGTCTGGTAAAGAAAGGTCGAGCAAAACTATATCAAAGTTTTGTTTGGACAGTTGGGCGATCGCCTCATGTAGGAACTCAACAGACACCAGTTCCCACTGGACGCCTCCAGATACTTCTAACAGTTCTGCAAGCAAATCAGCATCAGCGGGATTGTCTTCTACTAACAGAATCTTAATCCACATAGCTTAGAGGTTTTTGGCTGTAACATTTTCACGACGTATCAATCTCAGCTTAAACTTTTTTTCTTGCCCCTGCCATGTTCAACTTGAAAATTATTATTTAGCAACACTTCCAAACCACTTTTAGCCAAATACAAGTCAAGCATAATGAAATCAGGACGGGGTACGCCCACATACAAACCTTCTGGCTGCAAAAAAAACATTGCTGACATCCCTTTTTTTACTTTTGTGCAACTTGTGAACAAAATGCTTTTCGCCAGACTCGATCGAGCCAAGTGATACAATTTGCGATTTGCGATTCGGGCATGATATCTGACTCAGGGGGTTGGGAGTTTGCTTACAATTGCATTTTTTACCGAGTTCGGGACTGCTGGGTGAATCCTCCTACACCGAATTTCAAAAAGTTGTAGTCCTGGACGCATTTTTCACGGTTTAGCAAAGCTTTGAGATTGCTTGCGCTTGCCTCGCACGGAGACAGAAATACGTTTTTTTGCGTCCAGGACTGAAGTTGATTTTTTTAGATTGTTCATCAGCAAAGTATCTATTTTTTAATGTAGAGGAAGTTTGACTACTGCGAGCCAAAATTCCTCAATCAACCTGATTACTTTAGTAAATTGTACGAAGTCTACTGGCTTGGTTATGTAACAGTTGGCGTGGAGCGAGTAGGATTTGACAATATCTTCGGGAGCTGCTGAAGTGCTGAGAATCACTACAGGAATTAATTTTAAATTAGGGTCAGTTTTAATTTCTTCTAGCACTTCAACGCCGCTTTTTTTGGGCAGATTCAAATCCAGCAAAATTAAATCTGGACGGGGTACGCCCAGATAGGGTGCTTTTTTTCGTAAAAATTTGATTGCTTCAACTCCATCCTCCACAAAATGTAAGTTATTCAATATTTTACCCTGACCGAGGGCTTCTATTGCCAAATCGGCGTCGCTGGGCGAATCCTCAATCAGCAGAATCTCAACGGGTCTAACAGTGCTTCGATCGCTCATAACGGGCGTATCCTTTTGATTAGAGGAAAAAAATTGAACTTTGACCCTTCAGGTACTAATTATAGGAATAGTAAAGTAAAAAGTCGCTCCTTTTCCCTCCTGAGATTCCACCCATATCCGCCCGCCGTGGCGTTCCACAATGCGCTTGCACATCGCCAAACCTATGCCAGTACCGGAATATTGGCGGCGTCCGTGCAGGCGTTGAAAAATGATAAAAATGCGATCGGCATACTCCGGATCGATGCCAATGCCGTTATCGCGGACGCTCAACAGCCATTCGCCCTCTTGCCTTTGGGCAGCGATCTGAATTAACGGGATGTCTTGGCGGCAAAATTTGATGCCGTTGGCGATCAAATTTTGGAATAATTGCACGAGTTGAGATTCATCTGCCATCACGGTTGGCATCGCGCCGCAGGTGATGACAGCTTTTGTTTCGGCGATCGCAATTTGCAAATTGCACAAACTTTGCTTGACAGCAGCGTTGCAGTCGGCCATCTCAAACTCCTGAGCCCTCGTCCCCAGGCGCGAATACGCCAACAAATCATTAATCAATTGTTGCATTCTCGTAGCGCCATCGACAATATAATTAATATACTTATCTGCGCGATCGTCCAAATTTCCTTGATAGCGCTGGGCAAACAATTGAGTGTAACTGGTAACGGCTCGGAGCGGTTCTTGCAAATCGTGGGAAGCCACATAAGCAAATTGTTCTAATTCCTCGTTAGAACGCTTCAAATCTTCTGTAAGTTGCAGCATTTGCTGCTCTGCTGCTTTGCGATCGGTAATGTTGTAAATTAGCGCGCAACAAGACAGCAGATCCCCCTCCTCATCGAATACAGGACTGGTAGAAAGATAAGTCCAAATATCTTTGCCATCCTTGGTTTTGAATTTAAATTCCTGTTTTTGATTAATACCTTGCTTGCGCCGCTCGACACGATCGATAGCTTCTTGTTTTTCCTGTTTGTCCATGAAATCCGAAAGCGGTCGCCCGAACATTTCTAATTCACTATAGCCGAGCATTCGCGCCATGGCATGGTTCACGTAAGTGGTGAGGGCATTGCTGTTAATTACCCAAATACCTTCTTCTGCTAATTCAACTATTTGCTTGTACTTGAATTCGCTTTCCTGCAAAGCTGTTTCAGTGAGTTTGCGATCGGTGATATCTTTCATGAAACAGTGGTGACCGTTAAATGTCCCTTGGGCGTCGCAAGCTTTTACCATCGTTATTTGCTTGTAAAAAAACGTTCCATTTTTCCTAACCCCTCTGGCTTCTACATCTACTTTGTCAGAAATTAGCATCTCCTCATAAGCTGAGATTAGCATCTCAATATCGCTCGGATGTACGGTGAGCGGCCATTCCATGCCGACCATTTCTTCCGGTTCGTAACCGCAGGTATGAGCGTAAGCTCGGTTAACATTGATGTAACGTCCCTCAATGTCCAGCCGCGAAATGCCTTCGACGGCATTTTGCAGGGCAGTGGTGAGGTCGCGCAGCTCTTTTTCTGCTTGTTTGCGATCGCTAATATCCTGACCGATACCCAAAAAACCGTTAATATTTCCGTTATTGTCAAATAAGGCAGTCACCGACAACTGTACCGGAAACCGCGAACCATCTTTGCGAATGTAAGTCCATTCATTTTCGTCAACTATTCCTCGGGATGCCAAGGCAACAAAAACCTCAAACCCCGGCTCTATTTTTACTCCCAATTGTTGAGAAAGAACTTCAGCTCTTTTACCGACCTCCACAGGATCGTGAATGATTGCTGGCGTGACTTTCCCCACCACTTCTTCGCGGGAATAGCCTAAAAGCTTCTGGGCTGCTAGATTAAATGTTTTAATTGTACCGTCGGGTTTTGTAGAAATAATTGTGTAGTTAGCACTATTAAGAATTGCATTTTGCAGTTGCGTTAATTCTAACAAAGTCAACGCAATTTTTTGTCGGTATGCTATTTCGTTTTGCAATTTTTGGTTGTAAATTTCAATCTGAGCAGTGCGAGCGGCAACTCGACGCTCCAAAGTTTCATTGAGCAGCCGATTTTCCTCTTCTACCTGCTTGCGTTCTGTAATATCAGTAATAGTACCAACATAACTTTTAACCTTCCCATTTTCTCCGATTTGACCGACAGCTTGACCGAATACCCAACTGATTTGAGTGCGACCTAACCTTTGAAAGCGGTACTCAGATTTAAACGGCAATTTCTCGGCAGCGGCGCTGTACCATTGGGCAAAAACCCGCTGGCGGTCGTCTGGATGAATGCCTTGGAACCACCCTTTACCCAAAGCTTCATCGCAGTCCATTCCCGAAATTTGACACCAGCGCTCGTTGACATACAAGCAATCTCCTATAGCGTCTGCATAAAATATTCCCACCGGCGAAGCTTCTGTTAAAGTTTGATAGCGAGCTTCTGTTTCTCGGCGTTCGATGATTTCTTGTTGCAATATGCGATCGATCATGCCTAATTGAGTTGGACTCAGCAGAGTTAATGCTTGGGGAACTAAAGGAATTAATGCAAAAGCCGTGTAAGCAGAAATCGCGGCGGTAATAATTTTCAGACAGCCAGAAACCCAATAAACAGGATGCCAAAGCGTCCAAACTTCCATTAGATGAGTGGTGCCGCAGGAGATAATAAATGCTGCGAACAGCCAAAAGATGTTGCGAAAAGGCAAGTCTTTTCGCTGACTGATAAAATAAATTAGGGAGAGCGGTATTGAATAGTATGCCAGGGCAATTATCGAGTCTGAGACTATGTGGAGTGCGACGAGTTCTCGCTGCCAAAGGTAACAGTGACCATGAGGAATATAATTCCCGGTGAATAACAAATTATTTAACAAATTCCACATGATAAAGGAATGGGTAATGGGGAATTGGGAATTGGGAATTGGGAATCGGGTAACGGGGAATTTAACCCAATAACTTATAACTTATCTCAAATTTCTGAAATATACAGAAGACCGGGTGAATGGAATTCGCACGCCACATAAACGAAACCCGCCTCCGCGGGTTGCAGAAATATACAGAAGACCGGGCGAATGGAATTCGCGTCTACGCAAGCGAAACACGCCTGTGCGGGTTGAAGATTCGCCCGTGGTTGAGATTCCCGGCGAATGGAATTCGCGTCTACACAAACGAAACCCGCCTCCGCGGGTTGCAGAAATATTACAGAAGACGCGGCGAATGGAATTCGCGCCTACTTTCTTCTCCTATAAAAAATGGGGCGAGATCAAAGCCCGCCCCACCAAAAATTATGCTGATGCTATTTATTAGCCCAACAGCGCCTGAGCTTTAGCTACTACATTATCAACGGTGTAGCCAAACTTTTCTAAAGCAACGGGGCCCGGTGCAGAAGCGCCGAATCTGTCGATGCTTACGCTGTCGCCTTCGGAACCTAAGTAACGTCCCCAGCCGAAGCTAGCAGCCGCTTCCACAGCCAACCGCTTGGTAACAGCTTTCGGCAGTACAGATTCGCGGTAAGTGGCATCTTGCAAGTCGAACAATTCCCAGCAAGGCATTGAAACGACGCGGACTTTATTCCCTGCGGCGCGCAATTTTTCAGCGGCATCAACGCAGAGGTATGTTTCGCCACCGGTGCCGATCAAAATGATGTCGGGTGTGCCGCCGTCGTCGGACAAAATGTAAGCGCCTTTGGCTGTTCCTTCGATCGAGCTTCCGGCCAAATTTGGCAAGTTTTGACGGGACAAAGCCATTAAAGTTGGGCGTTTGCGGCTTTCAATTGCGACTTTGTAAGCGCCGGATGTTTCGTTACCGTCGGCTGGGCGCATTACCAACAAATCGGGAATTACGCGCAGAGAAGCGATGGTTTCGACTGGTTGGTGAGTGGGGCCGTCTTCGCCTAAGGCTACGGAGTCGTGAGTCATTACATAGATGACTCCGGCTTCGGAGAGTGCGGAGAGGCGAATTGCGCCGCGCATATAGTCGGCAAATACTAAGAAGGTTGCACAGTAAGGAATTAAACCGCCGTGCAATACCATACCGTTGGCGATCGCGCCCATAGCGTGTTCCCGCACACCAAACCGCAGGTTGCGTCCTTCGTATTGACCTTTTTGGAAGTCTTTTTCACCCTTGAGCAAGGTCATGTTAGAAGATGCCAAGTCAGCGGAACCACCGATTAATTCAGGTAGAACAGCAGCCAAAGCATTCAAACATTTGCCAGAATGATTCCGGCTGGAATCTGCCTTATCTTCCGGGCTGTATGTTGGCAAAACTTTATCCCAACCTTCGGGAAGTTTGCCTGCAACGGAACGCTCATATTCTGCTGCTTCAGCAGGATATGCTGCTTTATAAGCTGCAAAAGCTGTTTCCCATTCTTGCTCAGCCGCGGCGCCGCGTTCTACTGCTTTGCGGAAGTGTGCCAAAGCATCACTAGGAATTTCAAACGGTGCGTGTTCCCACTTCAAGAAATCGCGAGTTGCTTTGACTTCATCGGTACCCAAAGCAGCACCGTGAGAGCTGTAGGAATTGCGCTTGTTAGGAGAACCGTAACCAATGATGGTGCGGACTTTAATCATGGACGGTTTGTCCGTGACTTTTTTGGCTTCTTCAATAGCTTTGTGAACTGCTTCTAGGTTAGTATCATCGTCTAGAGCGGTATTGTCTACTGTAATAACGTGCCAGTTATAAGCTTCAAAACGCTTGCCGACATCTTCAGTAAAGGCCAAGCTGGTGTCGCCTTCAATGGAAATGTGATTGTCATCGTACAGGGCGATTAATTTGCCGAGTCCCAGATGTCCGGCCAAGGAAGCAGCTTCACCTGAGATGCCTTCCATGTGGCAGCCGTCACCCATGATGACATAGGTGTAGTGGTCAACAATGGTGTGGTCGGGCTTGTTGAATTTGGCAGCGAGGTGAGCTTCTGCCATTGCCAAACCGACGGCGTTAGCAATGCCTTGTCCGAGGGGGCCGGTGGTAACTTCTACGCCTTCGGTGATGAAGTTTTCTGGGTGTCCGGGGGTTTTGGATTCCCACTGACGAAATTGCTTGATGTCGTCGAGGCTGACGCTATCGTAGCCGGTCAAGTGCATGAGGGCGTACTGTAGCATACAGCCGTGGCCGGCGGAGAGGACGAAGCGATCGCGATTGAACCACTTGGGGTTTTTGGGGTTGAACCGCATAAACCGATCCCACAGCACGAAGGCCATAGGAGCAGCGCCCATCGGCAGTCCCGGGTGTCCTGATTTTGCTTTTTCTACCGCATCGATGGCGAGAAAGCGGATAGAGTTGATGCAGAGTTCTTCGAGTGATTGAGTTGCAACAGCCATAATTATGGTTTTTATATGTAGGAGAGAGTGTGTGTGGTCGATTCTGGCAGAGGTGCGATGAGTCGAGTTCGATCGCCCGCGTCTCTGCTGTTGTATTGTGGAACTGCCGTGAGGCTGCACTACATATCATCTCACCACTTGCGATCGACATACAACTTAATTTTTTAATGTTTCGGTCGCTTTGGCAGTTGGCAGTTGGCAGTTGTCAGTTGGCAGTTGTTAGTTGTCAGTTGGCAGTCGTTTATCTGTAACGGGTTTAGTTTTTCTTGGTGAGATTGTTTAAGTCCGCGTCTGATTTGGGGTTGCTACAGCAGATTTTAGTCAACAGTCAAGGCAGGGTGGACGATCGCAAGTGTATCTTGGTTCTTTGAAAAATTCATCCGTGTTGCGCGGTTATTATGATAAAGTCTAGTGTTTCTCACATTTTGCAGCTTGGTGACGAACAGGCTCTCCGGCCTGTCCCACAAAGAGTGAATTTTCTGGTGGGCCCGCAGGCGAGCCTGTGGCTCGCGCCAGCACGAGAATAGTGCAAAATGTAAGATATTGGTAATTTTAATCAGGCAATAAGTAATGACTCTGAGTGAAGCCGAAGTCCGCAGTCAAAAAGTAGACGAACTGCGATCGCAAGGCATAGAACCGTATCCTAGCCAATCCTACGCGCGATCGCACACAGCCCAACAAGTTCGCGAAATATTTAGTCAGCCGGGAAAAGAACTCGCCAACGGAGAAAGCGATCCCGAAGCAATTCCCCTGCGATTAGCAGGCCGCATTATTTCCAAGCGCGACAGCGGCAAAATTGGTTTCATCGATTTAAAAGACGCCACAGACAAAATTCAACTCAAAATCGAGAAAGCAATCGTCACCGGTGAAGTCGGTTTGAGCTTTGAACAAATTAAAAAATTGCTCGATGTCGGCGATTTTGTCGGCGTCGAAGGTATCGGTTGCCGCACACCTAGGGGAGAACTTTCTATTTTAGTGCGGGAATTCACGCTTTTATCAAAAGCTACCATCCAATTTCCCGATGCTTATTACGGGATTAACGACCCGGAAGTTTGCCGCCGCCACCGCGAAATGGATTTAGCGAGCAACCAAGATGCGCTCAACCGTTTCATGCTACGTAGTCGCATCGTGCAAAGCATCCGTTCCTATCTTTGGCAAGCCGATTTTTACGAAATAGAAACGCCGACGCTGCAAGCTATTTACGGCGGTGCTGCTGCTAAGCCGTTCATCACGCATCACAATGCTTTAGAAGTAGATTTGTATTTGCGAGTCGCACCGGAACTGTTCTTAAAAAGAGCGATTTGCGGCGGATTTGAGCGAGTATTTGAACTAGGAAAAGCCTTTAGAAATGAGGGAATTGATAGCACTCACAATCCTGAGTTTACCTCTTTAGAAGTTTACCAAGCTTATGCAGATGTGTTCGACATTTTAACAGTTGTCGAAGATGTAATGTGTTTCGCCGCGGCGGCTGTCTTTGGCGATGTCGTGGAAATTGAAAATCAGGGAGAAACGATTAGTTTAGAGCGCAAGTTCGACTACAGCGACAAGTATCCGGGTTTCAGCGGCAAACACTGGCAAGTGAAAACGATGGTAGAAGCTGTCAGAGACGAGTTTGGGCTGGATTTTGACAATTTGGACTTGGAAAGTGCGATCGCATCTGCAACTAAACTAGAACTGCACCTTTCTAAATTAGAAAAACAGAGTTTAGGTTACGTGCTCTATGCTGTCTTTGACAAGTTAGTAGTCCCCAAACTAATTCAACCGACATTCATCATCGACTATCCCGTCGAAGTCAGCCCCTTAGCCAAAGGACACCGCAGCAAACCGGGCTTTGTCGAACGCTTCGAGTTATTTATCAACGGTACAGAATACTCGAACGGCTTCTCGGAATTGAACGATCCGAAAGAGCAAAGAAAGCGCTTTGAGGAACAGCTAGCCCAGAAAAATGCAGGCGACGATGAAGCGCATCCAATGGATGAAGACTTTATTCAAGCCCTATCTTTGGGAATGCCGAATTGTGCAGGAATGGGCATCGGTGTAGACAGATTGGTGATGCTTTTAACTAACACTCAAAGCATCCGAGATGCAGTAATGTTTCCGACTATGCGGCCGATCAAAGATTAGTAAAATCTTGTAGGGGCGGGTTCACCAATCACATTTGATTCCCACAAACAATCTAGATAAACCCGCCC
>NZ_JAUBUN010000022.1:115593-122787 GCF_036702665.1 Microcoleus sp. Aus8_D2 | reverse complement strand
GATGTAAGACGGGCTTTGCCTGCAATCACTGCTTGAATTCAGAATCCCCTTGCCTTCAGGCAGGGGAGTATGTCAAGCTTGATTGAGATTGGGAGTTTTGGGCGATCGCGCTAATTCATCTTGACATAGTGTGTCAGTGTTTATGAGTCGATCTGCAGCTCGGTCATTGCCTGCGGTTATGGTGTTAAAAAAGCGGTTGTCTGCCGCACGAGTCGATTGCCCGGTGTAGTTGTGCGATCGACCACAAAATGTGTTCAAATTTTTAGTAACCCGCCTAATCTGCCGTCCGGTGGTTAGCGTTACTAATTGAATCTCGATCGAGCGACGTGCCAAATACGCATTTTAAGGAGCCAATCATGCAGCCAGAACCTCGTCAGGGAGCAATTGGGGCGTTTGAAGAGTTTTTGAGGGCGTCGCTTGAGGAACGATTGCAACAGCAGAGTCTAGATCCAGCATCTGCTACGACCGCGCTTTTTCATAACGTCGCTACCACAGTACCAGCTTACCAGAAGTTCCTAGCTGCACTCAACATCATTCCCGAGTCAATTCAAACTTTTGAAGACTTCCAAAAATTGCCGCTAATTACCAAAGAGAATTATTTGCGCTGTTACCCGCTACCTCAGTTGTGCCGCGAGGGAAAATTAGAAACTTGCGATTTCATTGCTGTTTCATCGGGTTCGACGGGAAACCCGACCTTTTGGCCGCGTTTTATCGATGACGAGTTGCAAATTGTCGATCGCTTTGAACAAATATTTCACGACAGTTTTTTCGCCGACACCCGCCGCACTTTAGCTGTGATTTGCTTTGCGTTGGGGACTTGGGTAGGCGGAATGTACACGGCGAATTGCTGCCGCTATCTAGCAAGTAAGGGTTATCCGGTGACGGTGGTAACGCCGGGAAATAACAAGACTGAAATATTTCGAGTTGTGCGGGAACTTGGGGAGCATTTCGACCAAGTAGTATTGTTAGGATATCCGCCGTTTATCAAAGATGCGATCGATAGCGGGATTGCTGCGGGTGTGGAGTGGCAAAAATATCGAATTAAGATGGTGTTTGCGGGGGAAGTGTTTAGCGAAGAATGGCGGAGTTTGGTGAGCGATCGCATTAATTCAGACAATTTATATTATAACTCTGCAAGCCTTTACGGTACTGCCGATGCGGGCGTTTTGGGCAACGAGACACCGTTGAGCATTTGCATCCGCCGCTGGTTGGCCAACAATCCGGAAGCAGCGCGCAATTTATTCGGAGAATCGCGGTTGCCAACGCTGGTGCAGTACGATCCGAAAAGCCGCTTTTTTGAAGTGAATGATGACGGTACGCTGTTATTTTCTGGCGACAACGGCATCCCGCTAATCCGGTATCACATCTCCGATAACGGCGGTTTGATTTCTTACGAAGCAATGCTCAGTTTTTTGGCAGAATCTGGATTTAACCCGGTGACACATTTGCAGGAAGCGGCTGGGGAAAGTGCCGATTTGCTGAGAGGAATTCGCAATCTGCCATTTGTGTATGTATTCGGGCGATCGCACTTTACGGTTTCCTACTTCGGTGCTAACATCTACCCAGAAAACGTTACCGTAGGTTTAGAAGCTCCCACGATTAGCGAATGGGTGACGGGAAAGTTTGTCCTGCAAGTCAAGGAAGATGCCGATCGAAATCGGTTTTTATCGGTGGTGGTGGAGTTAGCTGCGGGGGTGGAAGAGGACGAGGAGATGAAAGTGGCGATCGCATCTTCAATTCTCGCGCAATTGCGGCGTCTCAACAGCGAATTTGCTAATTACGTGCCGCCAGAATATCAGTTACCCGTCGTGACATTAACTGCGACGGGCGATGCGGAGTATTTCCCGATGGGCGTGAAGCACCGATACACTAGATAGATTTGAGATTGGAAATTTTTTGGTAATATTATGTGCGATCGATTACCATAACAAAAACGGTTCGTAGGTTCGTAGTGCGGACTTCAGTCCGCTTTCATGCGGACTGAAGTCCGCACTACGAACATTACTTACTAATACCACCCATTAAATTGTATCGGGATCGATATTTAATTCTCGCAGTTTTGCGGCCAGGCGATCGGCTCGTTGAGCCTGATTTTCGGCTCGTTGAGCCTCTGCATCTGCTCGCCCTGTCTCCATTTCTGCAACCTCTTCAGGAGTAGGAACCAGTTCACCTGCTGCTGTAAAGAAACGCAATTGTCCGCTACAAATACCCAAACTCAAATCAAGCTGTTGACTCCGCAGATGCCCAAATTCATTCGGTGCAATTAGTTGATATTCTCCATCTACCAAATGAAACCCAGCTAATTCTAAAGTTTCTGGATCGAACCAAAAGTAATCCAGAGTTCGGAAAGTATCTTGATAGAGTTGTTTTTTAAAGTTTTTATCTATGTTCGCTGTTTTCGGCGACAGGATTTCAAGAATGATATTCGGGTACTTTCCGTCTTCATCCCAAACTACCCAGCTTTTCCGAGTTTTGCGTTCTGTTCCGAGTACCACAAAAAAGTCTGAGCTTCGGAAGTCTTGAGATTTGAGTTGTTGTGTACAGTAATAAATGGTGAAATGACCAGCAGCATAGAAGTCATTTCTATCTCGCCACACCCATTCAAGGCATTGCATCAATAGGATTATTTGTCGGAAGTGCAGTTCTGTTTCTATCGAATGTTCATCACAGTATAAATCGCTGGGAGGAAAGATAAAATTTTCAGGTATTTCTTGTTCTGGTATTTCTTGAGGAATAGCTAATTCTGCGGTTGCGGACATGGCTGCTTGGGGAGAAGTAAGAGGTGGTGTGTCTATTTTAGCAAGGTTTTCAGATCGATGCCGAGGACTATTTATTCTGAAAGTGCGATCGAACACCAAACCCTTGTAGAACTTACGCAACTGTCATATTAAATAAAAAAAGGTACGTAGTTGCGCTTCAGCGCTCTTCATTGATATTGTTAAAGAGCGCTGAAGCGCAACTACGTACTAAGAATGCACCCCAACAATAGTACAAGTTACGTAAGTCATGTATTAGTCTTTAAATATTAGCAATAACCGCATTATTTGCCATCAGCTTCTCTGAGGGCTGCCAGAATTTCCGGTCGTTTCATGCGCGCGTAGCCCCGCACTTTTCTGTCTTTGCCGAGAGCCTTCAAGCGTCTCAGCGAAAGAGTGTCATAGTCTTCCTCGTATTCCTCTTGGGGCGGAAACGGCAACTCCAACTGCAACTGCGGTAGCTGAGGTTTCTGCTGAGGCTTCGACTGCTTCTTAGCCTGCGTTTTTGGCTGCGCCTTCGACTGCTTTTTCGGCTGTGTCTCAGGCTGTATTTCTGAGTGCGTCGCAGCGGCTCCCAGTTGGCTGCGCAGCGTGGCGATTTGATTTTTTAGGTCATTTTCCACATCGGCGATCGCATCGGCCACAAACTGATTAATTATTTTAACTGTGCGCTCTAATTTAATTGACAGCAGTTGTTCCAATAGATCCAACTGTCTCAACGCACCTTCAAGATTCATCTCATAAATCACCGCAGATTTCGGAGAACTCTCGCTACCAGATTGTTCAATTTTTTTAGCCAATTTATCTACCTTTTCGTGAAATGTTTTTTCAACTTGTTCTAGCAAATGCTTAATCTGTGCTATTTGGTCGCGCTCAAAGTTTTGTTCAGTTAGAACTTTTACTTGCTTTTTTAGCAAATCTTCATTTTTTTTAACTGATTGTTCTATTTGTTTGGTTAGACTCTCTACTTTTTTTTGAAATGATAGCTCAAATTGTTGCAGTAGAGTCTCAAGTTGTGCAGTTTTCTGAGTCGGCTGCGGAGCTAAATGTTCCATTTCTGCTTGAGCAGCAACTACCTCCTCGTCGGTCATTTCAAAAACCCAAGCCCACAGTTGCTCAATGCCGAGTTCTTTGGCAACAATACACCAATCTGAGCCGCAGACAACTTCATATTCTTCTTCGTTGCTGTAAGCTTCAGTAGGGCGTACAATTAAAGGAATTAAGTTGCTGCCTTGCTCGATGAGACTTCTCCTGAGAGCTTCGCGGCGTTCGCGAGGGATTTCTGTGCCCTGAGTTTCAGGTACCGCAATTTGGGAAGTATAAATCTGACTGTGACTAATTGGCTTAATCCGCAAATATTCTACTATTCGGTTTTGATCGGACGATCGATCCATCTTCTTACAAGTCCCCTTTTGTCATTAAAATCAGGTGTTTGGGTAATGATGTATATTTGCACTTTACAGCCTGGGTTTTAAGTGCCACAGGACTAACCCAAGAACTCTAATTATAGGGTGCGAGACAAACACCTTACCCAGACTGTGGTTAGTTAAAGGATTTGTTGGCCGATATCTCCACGTCTGGGGGAGATATCGGCGGCGTGCTGTACCTGTGCGGCTGGCTGTGGGGTGACAGCCCGGGCGATCCAATAGCTGCAAGCTTCGCTAACGGCAAAACTGACTGCAATTCCTACAAAAAATCGACTGTGATGAGTTTAACTGGCTGGGGGACACAAATTATACACTGCTTCACTCATCTTTACTTTTTTTGGCGATCGGCTTAGAGGGCTTCGCTAACGGGCGATCGTCTTCGAGGGCTTGGCTAACCGGCTAGAGTGTTAAGATGTGGCGAAAATTGCGAGTGATAAGTATTTTTACCCTCGTCAATTACCTGAGAGAAATTCGGTTTCAACTCTTGTGGGGCGTTGCTCCCAGCATGACCCCAAAAATGCAAATTAGACGGCTCACAACTTATAAGTATTGTCCCAGTAATCAATTATTTTAATCATTGTTTTGTCGGTTAACCCTTTAATACGTTCCACCACATTGGCAAATGATACAAAGGGCCGCACATCTCGCTCTTTGAGTATGAGTTGTATAACGGGAGCCTTCAGCAGCTTAGTATCTTCTAAATTCGCTTTCAGTTGAGCTTTATTGTAAGTATTAAGTGCAGCCAACAGCGACATGGGTTGAGAAGTTACCTGTTCAACTTCTGGTACGGCATTTACCAAAGTGGGCTTTTCCGATCCCGACTCTGATTTCAACTCATTAATTCTGTTAGCCAACTGGGCTTGAATTAACAGAGGTAATTGTTGTGAAACTAGATTTTCAACTTCTTGTATTCTCTCGGCTAACACCTGTTTTTCACGGGCGTATTCAGCTTTCAATTCATTGATTTTATTTTCTAACCGAGCTTCAATATTTGTCAGCCGCTGCTCTAAACTTGATGATGGTTGTGGAGTTTCAATTTCAACTGAAGCCTCAGTTATCAATGACTCTTTGGGACTTGGATTCTCACCTAAATTCTCAGTGACTGCGGTTTTTCTGAGGATTTCCAGTTGTTCGAGGAGAAGTTCTTCATTTTCTGGTTCCAGGATAAATGCTCCGATTGTCTCGCCCTTGAGAGGTTCAATTTCCTTGGCTCTCGCCGCCGCATAGTATTCAAAGTCTCCGTCTACTATTTCGTAAGCATCCATACCGATGCGGCGGACAATCATCGGATTAATCAAGCCTCCTGCATCTAAAATTAGTCTAGCTAATTTATCCAAATCAGGCTCGGCAAAATTGGAACGCGACACTGCGGATGTGATTCTTTTGACTGCAACCAGTGACGGAGATAATTTTTTCATAAGTTTTTACTTACCTATTTTTGCCAAAACTTCTTCAGCTAGCATTTCAAATTCTTGGGATGAGGTGCAATCGGGTTTAAAATCGAGTACCGAAATCGGATCGGCAATTTCCATATTTCCCACGATTTTAAATAGTTCTGCACACTTTGCTAAATCCTCTTTTTCGTAAATTACGCTGTCCATGATTTCCAGGCCGTACCGTTTGGGGATTGCCTCCCTCCGCTTGGGCAAACTGTACTGTACAAATTTAGGATTGGGTGAGATTTTGCAAGGGAGGATGCCTAAAACTTCTAAAGGTTTCTTGCCAATTTGTTTTTTAAATCCATTAACTTTTTTAATAAAATCCTTGACATTAATCAATCCTTGATTGGCAAAAGGCTTTAAGTCAGAAGGAATAATTAAATAATCAGCAGCAATTAAGGCAACTCTGGCGAAAAAATTCAAAGATGGCGGCGTATCAATCAGTACAATATCGTACTTATCTTCTACTTCTGCCAGTTTTTGAATTAAAATCATGCGGCTGTAATCTAGTTGATTTAGTTCCGTTTCATAGTACATTAAATCGATGTGGGAAGGAACTACATCAATTGCGGGATTGCAGAAATTAGACTTGCGCGCTACTTCGGCGATGGAGTAAAAATCTTCTGATTGCAAAACTTGCAGAATATTGTTATCTTTCAAATCGTCTTGTTCTTCATCCTCAAATTTTACTAAACCAGTTGCAAAGGTGGTATTTGCCTGACTGTCTAAGTCGATGACTAGGACTCTTTTACCTTCTTTGCTGAGCGCTGCGGCTAAATTGACTACTGTTGTAGTTTTGCCAACACCGCCTTTGTTATGGTAAATTGCAATTATTTTCATATTGTTTTGCGGGGTTTGAGGAACGATTAAATCGAATGAGTTAACTAGAATATTTTCAGGTATTTTTTCGGGGGATGAGAGTTTAATTATCTCATGTTCTGCGGTGGCGGAATTGTTTTGTTCTACTGGTGTTTCGCTAATTAACTCAGAACCAACTAAATTAAGTTTACTATCTTCCAGTTCCAGATTGTCTTGATTTATTGCAAAAATTAAACTATCTCTGCCAATTAAAGCGATTATTTCATCGATTCTAGTTTCAATGTCTTGTCCGGCGCACTGAAATACTAGCTGAATATCATCGGCGAGTCTTGCGTAAATTCTAATTTCTTTGCCGTTAGTTATGAGTCCGTAGCGGATGCTTAAACTTGTTAAGTAACGCTTGAGTTTTCGCAGGTGGCGGTCTAAATTTTCCTTGGGATGTTTTGCTTCCATGACTAAACTCATGGGCGAGTCTGCATCGAGCACTATGGGGATAACTTGGGTAGCAAATGAGAGGAAGTCTAGGCGAATATTCCCAAAGGCGATTTCTTGGTGCCAAGTGTCGGGGGTATAGCCCAGTTTTGGCAACAAATAGCTGACAATGAGTTTGCTTTCTACTTCGCTTTCGTTGCGGCAGTTATTGGGATTGAAAGCCATTCGATTTTATATTTTATTGGTAGGGTGCGTCGCCACAGCAAATCCCAAACAAATATCGACAATCTTATAGCGACGCACCTAAGCAAGTCGTAGGGT
>NZ_JAUBUN010000022.1:94079-115493 GCF_036702665.1 Microcoleus sp. Aus8_D2 | reverse complement strand
GCGTCGCCACAGAAAATTCCAAACCACTATCGACAATCTTATAGCGACGCACCTGAGTTTTGTGTGGTAATACCAAGTCGTAGGGTGCGTCGCCACAGAAAATTCCAAACCACTATCGACAATCTTATAGCGACGCACCTGAGTTTTGTGTGGTAATACCAAGCGTGAAAAATCCTTGCTACAATAATTGAGGTTGAGAAAAGTTTATTCATATATAGTCGATGGTGCGTCGCTCGCTAGATTTTTAATCTATTTTTGGATACTGTCGGTGGCGACACACCCTACGAATAATGTTGCAAGAGTTATGCAAATTGGTATAACTACAAATGATTAAGAAAACCCGGTTTGTTAAACAAAACCGGGTTTTTGGGGGATTTATCGCGTTTAAAACTTACTTAGTTTTAGCGTGAAATTCCTCTAATGTCTGATAGCCACCAGCAGGATTGTAGAGGTGACAGTTGTCGGCAATCCGCTTCATTAAAGACCAAGAAAACTTGGTTTCATAGAGATGAGGCTGCCAGTTTTCCTTTAAGCTGCTGTGGGCTAGGCGCAAGTTGTACCAGGGTATAGCAGTTGAAAGGTGGTGGGGAACGTGCACGTTAATGTCGTGGCACAGAAACTCAACCCAGCGGGGATAGTCGCAGTGAACTGTTCCCGATAGTTGTGCTTGGGCTTCGTTCCATTCTTCTGGTGATTTAAATGAAATATCTGGTGCTGTATGGTGAACAATGGTGAAAGTGCTCATCCAGAAATGGTAAACCATCCAAGGCATTAACCAAAATTTGATGAATCCCCAAATGCCTGTTGTAGCAATTAAAGTCGGAAATCCGATCGCAGCACCGATCAAAACCACAAAAACTGAAAACCGCACTTGTTCGCGCTGTATACCTTTGAAGCGCCACCACATAAAGTGTACTTTTGCCCAGTGGGCGATCGATCCAATCCACCACATCGGGCCGAAGATTAAACTATAAGCTATTTGTAATGCTTTGGGCGCGGCAGCGTAGTTTGCTGCTGTCATCGGTTGCCAAGCATTATCTTCACCAATTTTGTTGGTGTGCTTGTGGTGGTAATTGTGTCCGTGACGCCATGCGTGAAACGGAAAAATTAACGGCAGAAATGCCAGATGTCCGACTAAATCGTTTACCCAGCGGCGGTTGGCAAATGACCGGTGGCCGCAGTCGTGGCCGATCACAAAAAAACCGGTTAATCCGGTACCTGTGAAAATCCACATTAGGGGCAGTAAATACCAAGGTGATACTGCTAGGCCAAAATAACCAACAGCAACTAGAAGAACGTTGATGATGACTCTTGTCCAAGCTTTGCGGCGGTTTTTGACAAACACTTCGCGCGGCAGGGTTTTGAGAATATCTTTGAGGCGCAGGTTGGAGGTGTCACTTGCGGATGTCAAATTTAGTGGTTTTTCGATCGATGCTGTCATAAATTGATTTCGATTCTCCGTGTGCCATGTGGATGGCTTAACAAAATTAGCGCAGTAAAATATCAGCTCGTTGCCAGCTTGTGGCAAACGAGTTGAGCAGTAGATAAGCGCCTTTTAGCAAATGCTAGCGATCGCTAGCCGCCGATTAAATGGCTAGCGCTTTTGGTTAAAAAAACACTGCGGTTAACAAAACTTTACTTTTTATACCACAGGGGCGGCACAATTAGCACGAGTTGCCGCTAATTGCCGTTGCCCACAGCAGAATTTTTGCCGATCGCAACTTGAGAGCAAGCAACGGAGCGCTGCTGTTTGAGGGTTTGGACTTGTAGCAGCAAGGAGTCGATTTCTGCTTGCAGGTGCAGGAACTTAACTTGCTGATCGGCTTGGTAGGGGCACTTCACCGAATCTACTTTGCGCGCAAAACCCGTCGATAGGGAAGCTGAACTAGCGATTTCGGGATTGCTAGCCGTGACTTGAGGCCGAGAAAGAGTGGATGAATTATTTGACATTAGTAATTGGGTAGACATATCTACACATTCACACCATTAAGTTACTTTAACCTGAACCGATCGTATCAAACATTAAATTAACCGATCGAGCTAAAATTAGTGTAAATTCCTTGGCAAAGCCTAGAAACCATTGACATCGTGACCCTGATTCTACCTGCTACTGACTCTGCTGCTAACTCCGCTGCCCGCGCAGCCTCGCCGAAACACAACGGTTGGCCGGGCTTGATCGAAGCTTATCGCCCCTACCTGCCGGTGACAGAAACCACGCCGGTAGTGACACTCCAAGAGGGCAATACTCCCCTGATTCCAGCACCGGCGATCGCCTCTCTCATCGGTAGAGACGTGCGCGTGCTGGTGAAATACGACGGCCTCAACCCCACTGGTAGTTTCAAAGACCGGGGGATGACCATGGCGATTTCCAAGGCGAAGGAAGCCGGCGCCAAAGCTGTAATTTGCGCCAGTACCGGCAATACTTCGGCAGCGGCGGCAGCCTACGCCAGACGCGGGGGAATGCGGGCTTTCGTGTTGATTCCCGAAGGATACGTGGCTTTGGGCAAGCTGGCTCAAGCTTTGCTGTACGGTGCGGAAGTGATTTCAATTCAAGGAAATTTCGATCGCGCTTTAGAAATTGTCCGCTCCATGGCCGAAAATTATCCCGTAACTTTGGTCAACTCGGTAAATCCTTACCGCTTGGAAGGCCAAAAAACCGGCGCGTTTGAAGTAGTGGACGCCCTGGGCGACGCCCCCGACTGGCTGTGCATTCCCGTGGGAAATGCGGGAAACATCACAGCATACTGGATGGGTTTTTGTCAATACCACCAAGTGAATAAATGTTCGCGCCTGCCACGAATGATGGGATTCCAAGCAGCCGGAGCAGCACCGTTGGTAACGGGCCAACCGGTGGCGCACCCAGAAACCCTGGCGACGGCAATTCGGATCGGCAACCCCGCTAGCTGGAAACAGGCGATCGCAGCTTCCGAAGCCAGCCGCGGCAGTTTTTCCGCAGTCACCGACGCCGAAATTCTCGACGCTTACCGCTTGTTAGCATCCGAAGAAGGGATTTTCTGCGAACCAGCAAGCGCCGCTTCTGTAGCCGGTTTATTAAAGGTAAAAGACCAAGTTCCGACGGGAGCAACGGTAGTTTGCGTGCTCACAGGTAACGGTTTAAAAGATCCCGATACGGCAATTAATCACAGCAAAAATAACTTTAAACAAGGAATTGCTCCGAGTTTGGATGCAGTAGCTGGCGCGATGGGATTTTAAGCAGAAGGAAGTTCGGCAACGGATTTTGTAGCGGATGTAACGGATATAATTGAGGTTCGGAAGAGGGAAGAAGTTTCCTTGTAGAAGATATTAAAGCTCTTGGTTATCTGATCTCTCTTCTCTTCCTCCGCGTTCTCTGCGCCCTCTGCGGTTCAGAAAAATCTTATTTAGGATTTAGGAACAAACATCATGGTTCAATCACCTCCAAAACTTCTAACTATTGATGAATTTATTGCTAACTACGGCGATAGCGATGGTTGCGAACTAATCGATGGTGAATTAACCGAAATTGAACCAACAGGGCCCCACGAACAAGTATCCGCCTTTCTCGGACGCAAACTGAATGTAGAAATTGACAGCCTAGATTTACCTTACTTTATTCCTCCTCGCTGTCTCATCAAATTATTAGGAACAACAACAGCCTTTCGCCCCGATGTGCTGGTATTAGCTCAAACTCGACTGATTGATGAGCGATTGTGGCAACAAGAACCTGTAATTACATCGGGAAACTCGATTAAACTAATCGCTGAAGTCGTGAGCACGAATTGGTCGAACGACTACGCCCGCCAAGTTGAAGATTACGCCCTGCTGGGAATTCCTGAGTATTGGATTGTTGATTATTTGGGCATTGGCGGCAGAGAATATATTGGGAAACCTCTCGCAGCCGACAATTACAATTTGTACGCTGCGAGAGGATGATTATCAAAGACAGTTGTTTCAAAAGGGCGATCGACTAATCTCGTCAATTTTCCCAGATTTGCAGCTAACCGCACAACAAATCGGGAGCAGCAAGTGGCTTTCCCAATATAACCGTTTGTAGTGAGGACTTCAGTCCGCAAAAAGCTACGGACTGAAGTCCGCACGCTCGATCCTTTTTTGTTATGTTAATCGACAGGGCGTGATATAACTCCTAATTGCCAAAGGGCGGTAAATCGAGTAACTGGTTTTTAGAAGCTGGAAGCTGGGCGGGATTTCGGCTTGTTTGAGCGGGATTTTGGCGGATTTCGATCGCAGTTTCGCCAGGATTTGCGGTGCGAGTAGGGACTATTTCTAGAGAATAGGCTGGTGATGGTTCCATTTTTGTAGTAGGAACAGTTTGTGCTTTGGTGAGCAAGTCAACGGCGTCTCCGAGGGCGGTGGTTAAATTTCTGCTAGTCTCGGCGTGACGGGCTTCTTCTTGCTTGAGGGCTTGAGTGAGTTGTTTAATGTGTTCGATCGCTCGATCGCGCTCTTCGAGAACTTCTGCTAACTTAGCTTTAAGTTCGCCAACAGTGTGCAGTTGTGCAACTTCCTGCTGGCGAGCAACTCCAGCATCATCGCCTTCGGGCGCAATCGGGGAGAAATTTTGTAACTCTTCTATTTGTGCTTGCAGAGCATCGATGCTTTGCTGAGTTAACTTAGCATCATTCCGGCGCTGCTCAGCTTCGGTATTGTAGAGTTGGCGCCATTGAGCCGCACTTTCACCAGCGTCATCGCGATCGCGCGAAACCTCTGTTAAATGCTGTTGCAGTCGCTTAATTTCATCTAACCACTGTCTGATATCTTGAGACATATTGTTTATTTTAGATTTTAGATTTTAGATTAGTCATTAGTCATTGGTCATTAGTCATTAGTCATTGGGAATTTGTAAGCTATGAACATTTATTACTGGTTGCGCTACCTGATTTTAGCCTTGTTTAAGGCACTTTTGAGGCTGCTGAGAGCTGTCAAAACTAAATTTGGTGATTTTTGGCTGTTCTGTCGCTGTTTGACTTGGAGCACGCTCAAGGAAGTCGGCATGAAAGCGGGAGAGCAGCGGTTGCCGGGGCTGTCTGCCGAAATGGCCTACAATTCTATGCTGGCGCTGTTTCCGGGGCTGTTGGCTGTCTTGTCGGCGATCGCCCTGTTTGAACCTTTGCAATCAACACTGTATCAAATGGCCGGTCTTTTGGGAGAAATTATACCCAATGACGTGCGAAATTTAATTCGCAATTCCCTCAAAGAAATTCTTTCAATACGCAACCAACAGCTATTTTCACTAAGTTTTGTAGTATCGCTGTGGGCCTTTTCTGGAGTAATGAGCGCGGCGATGGCTGCTCTCGATCAAATTCATCAAATCCCGGCTACTCAAACTCGATCTTTTATTAAAGCAAAACTTATTTCTATTTCTCTAAGCATTGGTACAATTTTGCTACTAATCTTAGCATCGGGAGCTGTATTTCTCAGCGACTTAATTGTGCAAGCTGCGGCCCGCCAGAGTTGCCTCTTGGAGTCCGTCGCCAATTGCAATTTAAAAGATGTCCAAAATTGCTTGCTGCTCGCCGGCAATTGCCCTTTAGAGTCGGAACTTTTAGCTGTTTGGCGGCTGTGGCGGTGGCCGATTTCTTTGGGAATTGTATCAGTTGCCTTTGCCTTTGTTTACCGCTACGGGCCGAGCCGCCACCAAGCCGATATTCCGATTTTTTCGGGAGCTGTTTTTGCTGCTATTTTGTGGGCGCTGCTTTCAGCCTTGTTTAGATTTTATGTTTTGCATTTAGGCAATTACAGTTGGACTTACGGCACGATCGGCACTTTTATTGTGTTGCTGCTGTGGCTTTATCTTTCTTGTTTGGCGATGCTGATCGGAGCTCAGTTAAACGTGACGGTGGGAAAGGCCATGAAAGAATCAAGAAAATGGTGATTGCTCCCGTCAGAAGGCAGAAGGTAGAAGTCAGAAGCAAGAAGGGAAAACCAGCTACCCCTGTCTCCGTGACTTCCCTGTCGTGAATTAAGGTAATTGTCAGCCACATTCCGCACCCTCAACTTTCACAGAGACGGCTACAGTTAGTAGAAGTGAATGATTGGACAATATCTTAAGTAGAAATTACTCAAATTTTTCTTGAATAATCAGAGTCAACCCATATTTTGCATCCAAGGGCTGCTCCTAGCTCGCCCCGTCACCGCTGACGAATATGAAGGCATGATTCACACCGCGATCGAGTACGATCGGGAAGTCAAACATTGCCATGTTTCACTCGCATAAGGTCAACGAAGAAGCGAGCTTATTTCCCAACAGGGCATACTGCTTGCAGCACGATGCCATTATTCCACATCGGTCTATTTTAGCAGGTAGTTAATTGGTATGGTTATTTAAACTTATTGACACGAGCGAGATTTTATGATCTACTACCATGGAGGATGAAATTGTCACCGAATGTTCTAGGACTTGCATGATCTATAAAGATTTTGAGAGCAAACAGATTGGGCGATCGTTCACCTGTCAGTGTCACCCGGAGCTATTGTCCGACTTGCGAACGGTAGGAATGTCTGAACTGCCCACCGATGCGCGATTGAAGACCGATGATGGAGCGCGGCTGTTTGCACGAATGCTATACGAAGGTATGCAAGAATGAGCGATCGCGTTCTTTATCAGTTCTGGGTAGTCCTGCTTTATTCAATGATGTAATTCGATGCAACCGGAGTCTGTATGTCTGATTGAGCTTGCGAAAAACATTACTTCTGCACCACTACCGCAAAAAAACTATTTCTGAAAACGAATTGATGTATCTGTTCAAAAGCATTGATAGTGATGGCAATGGTGCGATCGAATTTGCCGAATTTGGCGAATTGATCTTGCGCTATCGCCGCTTGATGTCTAAATATTCGCAATTTGTCACATATTTTTTACCAATAGATGCTAACGAAGATGATGTCATCGGTACCGATGAGATGAATATGGCAATGGCGAGTGTAGGAGAATTACCCCTATCTAATGATGAAGTCGTATTTCTCCAATATTCCACAGCAGGACAACCGTTGACTTGGAATCGCTTTATTGAAGTATTGTTGGTGACTTGAGTCTTAATTAATTGTTTACTGGGACAGGATTCCCTAGAACTAACTCGGGCATAGTTCAGGGTGCGACAACCGTGCTGAACCACTGAATTCAAAACCTTAGAACTACATCTCGGCGATCTAGTAGCGATTTATACAACAGATGAAGATACGGAAGCCAATGAGATTAATAAAATCCAGTACGGGGTAGACAAATTTTGTGAAGTAATTAGCTAAAACAAGCACAAAGCCGCCCCCAAAAAAATCACATATGAAGTAATTGCAAATGTGCGGTGACCTATTGATCGATCAAAAAAAGGTTTTTGATGATATTATCTTGCTGGTGCTAAAGCGTCAGAGTTATATTTCTGAATGATTTCACCACATTGCAAAATATTAAGGATTTCAATGAATACCAAACAACTCGGCAAAATCATGGCGTTTTTATGTTCTATTCCTCCTGACAGCAATCTCCGCTTGATGCTGCAATTGGCTTTAGCCGTTTCCATTCCTCAAGAAAAGTATGAAAAATTGTTATGGCCTATGCAGCAAGAAGACAAAGATTGGCTTTCATTGCTACAGGAAGAGAATTTATTGATGAATTTAATTAACGCTGATGGTTGTTTAGAAGAATCCGAGGAAAATATGCTGTTGGAAGTAATGGATAAAATTGGGATAGTTGTGCCAATGAAAATGCAAATGATTGACGTACTAACAGAAGAGTTGGTAGCAAATTTAGTTAAGGAAATTGAAGAGATAGAAACTTCAGGAACGGTGGAAGGAATGCCTCTGCTATGGAATGAAAAATCCTAGGTAAAATATTTTGTTGTGACTGATACTTTATGCCTATTCCATGAGTCGTACCTATAAGAGGCTCAGTATTTTTGAAAGCTGACACTTTGAACATACACAATCTAAGATTCAAAAATGAAAGTTACTAGCTCTGCATTCAGTGGTCTAGCATCGTCAATCGCAACTCTTCTGGTTTTGGTTTTTGCATCCGATTATCACTATTTACCTACAAAACAATTTGTCAGTTTGGTGACAACACATCGCTTTCAGGTTTATGGAGATTGGCGTTGGCTGCTTCCGCCGCTGTCTGGTTCAACTGTCTCAGTTTACCCCTTAGAGTTTGAAAATCGCTTGCTCAAACCTAACTATTTCTATGTCCCAGATCCTTGGGAGATAGAACCTAAAGTCGGTAAATGCCCATTCCATCATCAGGCGTAAACGATTCTGGAGCATCTCATTTTGGTCGCCTAGCATTTTTTTGTTTGAGTGCGAGCTAGCAAAAGTTCGCTTGATTATACCAGCAAGCGAGCTATAGGAGTTGGCACTACAAAAACCCAACTGAGATGCTCCCAACAATTCTCCATTCTAATTGAGGTAATTTATATGGATTTTGCAGGTAATGATTGGTTTAAGTTAGCTCTAAATTTAAAAAGTTCCGTTATTCGGGCTATCAAAATTCAAGTGCTTTTGACTATGGTAATCGCTCTGATAATTACCATATTTTACCAACATGGTTATTCATGTTTTAGTCAACCCATCTTAGCGGGCTTAATTCCGGGGATTGTTTTAGGGTTGATATTAGTTTTCCGCACGAATACAGCCTACGAAAGATTCTGGGAAGGCTGGCATATTGCCGGGATGACTATATTTACGGGGCGTAACCTTTCCCGACAAATGTGGTTTACTATTCCTGCTAAAAATTTAGAAAAACACCAAGAAAAGGCAGCTAGTCTGCGCTTAATTGCCGCTTTTTTCATAGCGATGAAACAGCATTTAAGAAGAGAAGGTGTTAATGAAGAATTAAAGTCATTGCTTTCTTCGGAACAGTATTTGAGATTGCAAAAGGTCACAAATATGCCATTGAAAGTAACGCAATTGATTGGCGTATATCTAACTAAACAGTATGCTCAAAAGCAGATAGATACTATTCAATTTGCTGCGCTCAATCGCTTGCTAGATCAGTTAGTTGAATGCTTGTCTCGCTGTGAACGCATTTTAGGTGCGCCGATGCCTCATGCTTATTCGATTCACTTACGACATCTATTAATTTTATATTGTTTTGCCCTGCCTTTTCAGATGGTGAAAGATTTGCAATGGTGGACAGTTCCAGTTGCTGGGGTAGTGGCTTTTGCGTTGTTTGGCATTGAGGCGATCGGTCTAGAGATTGAAAATCCATTCGGATATGATGCTAACGATATTCCCCTTGACAAACTTTGTCATAAATTGCACAATGATATTGAAGAATTAATTGCTTCTGCAATCAACCACTAACTGATTTCGTTAAGTTGAAACCAAGGCTGCTAACCGTTCGGTTACAGTCAAGATCAGTAGATATTTTCTTGATTTCAACTGAAAATAGACGTGGCAAAAAGAATGAATCCCGACAAATTAACTATGACCTACTCTACTGCATACGATCCGTCTTCCTTTCCCCTATTCCATGAAAAACTCCAAGTCCATTTTCCAGGAACTTTGCCTTTAGCCAAGTATATGGAGCAAACTTTTCACGATCTGAATCAATACGGGTTTGAAGATGAAAATACCCTGGGAGTAATTGCAACTTGTCGTGACGAAATTACTGAACCCTTGTTAAATCAAGTTATCAAGTATTGGGGAAAGACCTTCGATTTTTGCAGTTTAGGCGGTTTTGTATTGGCAGGAAAAACAGGAATAGGCGCTTTTCTCAGTCATACCCCATCTGTCAATAATATTGGTCGTTTTGTGTTTTACGCAATGCCCCACATCGCTATTTCTAGAAACGGCGAAATTGGCTGTGTTTATAGAGAAGGAATGGGAGAATTGTCTCATGCTTGTGGTTCTCTGATGTCAATTGTCAAGGAATTAGATTCAGGTCGCATCAATTTTTCGACTGACCCCGACGATCTCGAACAATGCACGATTAGGCAAAAAATTCTCTCGGCCATTAACTATGGTGAGCGTTTGGATACATTGAGCATTACTAAGTTATCCTGTCAAATCATCGGTGACGATCTCAAACGTATTCTGGCGACCGTTGATTCTTCCATTTACAATTATGCAGTTTTTACAGGCATTTTGATTCATGGGCCCAGTGATACCGATTGGATTTATCCTCAAGATCATTATGTGGTGGCAGCGAAAATTTGAAAAGCACTGTCAGCGACAGAAATAGGAGATTAGAAAGCTGACTATAGCAATCCTAAATCATTTGTACATATAGCCTTTCTCAAAAAGATGAGGTATGTCTGGTAATGGGTAATGGGTAATGAGTAATTGGGAAAAAGGTAATTGGGAAAAAGGTAATCGATAGTTCCTCTAAGCTTTCTGAGGTTTCTGGGAGTAAAGATTCTCTCCCTGTGTGTGTGTTATCCCTGGCGATCGTAGCAGAATTTGGCATACCTCATCTTTATGAGAACCGCTATATGTAGGGGTAGCGCCCTGCCGTGCCTACTAAGGAGCGCGAATTAAATAATTTACACAAGTTTGTGGGATGGGCTCCCCCGCCCATCCCACAAGAACAATAAAAATTGTAAGTTATTTAATTCTCATTCCTAAGCAATGAGGGCTCTTCTAGGGGGGTTGCCCATACAAGAATTACACAACAGCAGAAGAAGCTGTTAAACGCCTTAGTATTAGTCGTCGAAAATCTTCGCAATCCCAGTGCTTTAGGGCCTGTTCTCAGCGCGCTAGGAGGCAGACACGTTGGCTATGGGTCGCTTCCCAAGCAATATCCTGCGGTGGGAAAAGCCCTGCTACTCACGTTTGAGGAGTATCTTCAGGACGATTGGACTCCTGGAAGTCAAGAAAGCGTGGACGGATGCTTATGGAACGATCGCCGCGCAGATGTTGCAGGGTGCAGCCCAACAAGCTCCGCCACAGGTGACTCAAGCTCAGAAGACAGAAACTTCCGACGAAACACCAGCAGCTTCGGAGACATCGCCAAAATCAAAAACCGTATCAAAAACCGGATTTGAGCAGCAATTCAAGGAGTGTAAGGCAAAAGCATCTAATCTACAGTGGAAAACTTTTCCCGATCGAGTGTTGAGGCGATCGATTCAGGCGTTTTGGGCTGCACCAGTTTGGTTGCTGGCTGCGATCGCAGCCGTTACCTCGTCAGCAATTTTTGTTATTTCCGATGAAAACTCCTTGGTTGCAAAAGTTTTAAATGGGGCTGAGACGACAAGTTTAATTCTGGCGCTGGTGCTATTTGTCAAGGAAGCACCCGATCGCCGCAAACAATTTCATTATCAAGCCTGGAGCGCGATCGATGCCGCCCATGGGGTGAAAGTTAGTTACGCCAGAATTCTGGCACTTCAGGATTTGAACGAAGATGGTGTTTCGCTCAGAGGCTTGGATGCTTCCGGTGCAGAATTTGCTGAGATTCAACTTCCCAAAGCGAACTTGAGTAACGCGAATTTGACCGAAGCAGATCTCAGCAATGCCGACTTAAGTAATGCCAACCTCAATCAAGCGAACCTACATCAAACCAAACTGAGTGGTGTCAATCTCAGTGGTGCCAATCTCAGTTTTGCTAAATTGCATGGAGCAAACCTGAGCAGTGCTAACCTCAGTAGTAGCAATTTGATTTGTGCAGATTTGAGCCATGCCAATTTAAGCGGTGCCAATTTGAGGAATGCCAACTTGAGTGGCGCTTCTTTGGCAGAAGCTTATCTGACAGGGGCGAATTTGAAGGGAGCCCTGGTGGGTACTTCTGAACTCAGTGCTGCCTTTCTGGAAGGTGCAATTATGCCAGATGGCTCGAAATATACCAACCGCCAAGCTGGTTAGGACAGATAAATATAGCCGAGTCTCAGGTTTCTGGAGGTACAGATTTAGATTTTAGATTGGGGAATTGAGGAATTGAGGAATTGATATCATGTCCAGTCGATTGACCACAATAAGTAAGGAACGCACGTGCCCCCGAAGAGTCCGCAGCATGAGAGCGTCCTGGCGTCCGCACGCGCGATCCGTTTTTGTTATGTTAATCGACCGGACATGATATGATTGGTGAATACCTCACTCTTCGAGTGAACCGCTCTACTAAACAACCGCTTAGTAGCAGAGCAGCGTAGATTCCATAGGAATCGTAGAAAAGATTAATCAGTTAGTAGGTGAACAACCAGGAGAAATAATCAGTCCGCGACAAGTAGTGAAAGCGATGATTATAGATACGGCGAGTCGAACGGATTTGTGGCGTAAGTATTGTTTGAAATAGCTGAATCAATTAAAATTTGTTAACTCTTAATTCCCGGATGTCCGATTACCTGCGCAGTAAAGTGCTGAGTATACCCGCAATAAAAGACAGACAAATCAGTATCCAAATCACACCACCGGGAAGGAAGGTTAAGAGGCCAACACCTCTGAGAATCCAAACTAACAAAGTTATAGCGAACACAGTCAAGAAAATGCGGGTTGATAGTCGCAATTGAAATCGAGGAGAATTAGTCATGTTGAATGTAAAAATCTTATCTGGATCAATGATAGCTGCTTTGCTGGCGATCGCCAGTCACCTCACCTTAATCTCAACTCCCGGCGCTGCTGTGGCGCCTGTGGGTGCAAATACGCGGGGGGAAGTCGCCAATGCTGCTGCAAAACCTTCCTCTGTCAGTGTAGCAATTGGCGATCGCACGATCGGCGAAGCAAAAGTCGGCATGACTTTCGGACAACTGAAGCAGGCTCTGGGTTCCACAGCCCAGTTTAAGGTAGAGTCTCCTTTTATGGTAGACTTCGATGCAGTGGCGGTTAGTCGATCGGGCAAAGTGCAGTATCGGATTATCTATGCAGCCGGTACCAAGCTCAAAGATACCGATGTTATTGAACTTTTGATGACTGACAATCCTAATTATAAAACTGTTCAGGGCGTCGGGCCGGGAATGACATTGAAACAAGCCGAGGCAATTTACGGCAAAACTACTTTATCTTATAACGTGGACAATGAAATGAGAGAAAATGTAGTTTTTGCCAATCAGCCGACTCGAAAAATCATGTTTGTTCCCAAGGCTGAGGGAAAGCAATTTGCCGGGGTTTACGGTGCTGGAAAAGGTGGATTTTATGAGACTAATAAGTATCAGCCGAATGCTGTCATCAAGTCCGTGATGGTGCGGAATTAGCCTTCCCATCATCCCCAGAAACCGGGTTTCTGGCGAGATATCTCGCCACCCAACCAAAATTACCCGAGAAACCCGGTTTCTTAGCCTTCGCATCATTCCCAGAAACCGGGTTTCTTCCCAGATACTCGTCACTCAACGAAGATTATAAGAGAAACCCGGTTTCTTAGCCTCAGCGCGATTCCCAGAAACCGGGTTTCTCCCCAGATACTCGTCACCCAACCTAAATTATCAGAGAAACCCGGTTTCTTAGCCTTCGCATCATTCCCAGAAACCGGGTTTCTCCCCAGATACTCGTCACCCAACCTAAATTATCAGAGAAACCCGGTTTCTTAGCCTTCGCATCATTCCCAGAAACCGGGTTTCTTCCCAGATACTCGCCACCCAACCTAAATTATCAGAGAAACCCGGTTTCTTAGCTGCGGGCGCGATTCCGAGAAACCGGGTTTCTAGCGAGATATCTCGCCACCCAACCTAAATTATCAGAGAAACCCGGTTTCTTTCCCTACAAACTTTGTGCTGTAGCAAGCATTTTTCCAGATTGCCATCAAAACACGCAATCAACTATAGCAATCCTTGCAGTAGTTCTGCGATCAACTTATTGTCAAAATCGCAACTAAAAAAAGGATTGCTATCTGCTAAAAAACTCATCACTTTTGCTTCATCACCACCAAAGTAATATCATCAAAAACCCTCTGAATACCAATATATCGCCGCACATCATCAATCACAGCTTCCCGAATTTCTTCAGCAGAGCGCTGACGATTTTCCACCACAACTTCCCACAGCCTCTCCAACCCATACTGCGCCTGATCAATATCAAAAGCTTCCGGAATTCCATCAGTATAAAGCACCACCACATCCCCAGGATTTAACTGCACTTCTGTTTGAGTAACAAAGTCGCCAATCTCTTCTACCAAACCAATCGGAAAGCCTAAATCCATCGTGTCTACGCACTCCAGTGTCCCATCAGCCCGCACCACAATCATTTCCTCATGTTGTCCGCTTAATTTCAGGACGCCTCCGGCATAGTCTAAGATGGCTAAAGACATATTTTTATCGCACTCCATGCGCTGGAGATTATCATAAAGAGTTTGGTTAATCACATCCAAAAACTTCACGGGATCTGTTTGATTCATTTTCTGAAGCGTCCTGACAGCAGTTTGTGCCATAATCATCAACACGCCACTTTCTAAACCGTGTCCGGTAACATCACCAATGCTAATCTTGACTTGACCATTCTGTTGCAATACGTCGTAGTAATCGCCGCCAACTTCGTCTGCTGGTTCCATAAAGCCAGCTATTTCTAAGCCTGCAACTGCTGCGAGTTCTGATTGTTTGGGCAAGACCATTTGTTGCAGTTGTTTGACAATATCGAGTTCTGCGCTCATGCGGACATTTTCGGCTTTCAGACGTTCATTCAGAGTGCTAATTTCTTGATTGGCTTCAGCTAGTTGAGCCGTGCGTTCAGTTACTTTATCTTCTAATGTGCGATAGAGTTGGGCGTTTTCAATAGAAATAGCAGCTTGGGATGATAGGACTTTGAGAATTTCTAGGCGATCGCTTGTAAAGGCTCCTACTGTCAAGTTATTTTCTAAATATAGAATGCCGATCAGTTGGCCTTGATTAATAATCGGAGTACATAAAACCGACTTCGGCTGATTCTTGACAATATAAGGTTCTTTAGTAAAAACTCCTTCTTTGGTTGCCTCTGATAAAACCACATCCTCCTGAGTTCTTTCGACATATTTAAGCATCCCGATAGGTAAATATTCGGCATCTTCAACCGCCAAAGATTGCAAAACTTCTACCTCTTCTGGCTCGGCTTTGCCTAGGGCTTCAATCGTCAATTTACCATGATTTGAGAGAATCAAGCAGCCAGTTTGTGCGCCACCATTTTCTAGCAAAATCTTCATTAATTTGGCTAGTAATTGGTCAAGTGCAATTTCACCAGCAAGAGCCTGAGAAGACTTAATAACTGTGGCAAAGTCTAAATCTGAAACGCTTCCAGAAGTTAAAGAAGTTGTCGTATTTTTGGTCTTATTAGTCTTAGTGTCAGTTGATTTATCAACGGATTTATTAAATAACAACTGCGGATATTTCTGCTCTAGATCCTCTATCTTTCGCTTCGCACCCCAAATTTGGTAGCCATAGTGAGATTTTCTCATGTAAAGTTCGGCAATTTCCGCTTTACCTTTCTCTAACCAAAACTTAGCTGCTAGTTCATTACCTAATGCTTCATTCTGAATATACTCATTTTCATGAGCGGAAGCAATAGCGCGATCGTATAAACCCCATGTAACTTCCATTTCTTGACCACTAATGCGAGCGATTTCTGCTTCGACTAACAGATATTTATGCAGGAAGTTTTCGGGACAGTTATCTGCCCAAATTTTCATCTTCTGTTGATTGACTTTTAAAATTTCCCCATATTCCTGCTGTTGCGAGTTGGTAGCCGTTGGATAAAGAGCCGTTAAAATTAGAGAATAGTAAAGATAATGTTCGCCTTGACTAGGTATACCTGAAATAAAAACTATAATCTTATCGCTTGTTCTAATTTTTTCTAAAGCAGTTTCATAATCCCCATAGAGGAATAAAATTTGAGCTTTAAAGATATTATAGGGTGCTACCCCAGGCATAAAACCGTTTTCGTTCCACATCTGGAGGCACTGAAACTCATCAAATTCCTCAGTGCTAAAAGAAAATTTATCCAGGGTTAAACCCTGTAAATTGAAGATAAAATGACGATAGAATTGCTGAATATTAGTAAAAACAGCATTTTTGATTTGCTTAAGAAATTCCAGATGTTTATTAGATTCTTCAAGAATGCTATCAAAGTTTTCCGAACAGAGAATTCTTTGCAGAATCAAATGGGAAGAATTATAGCTGACATAAACATCGCCAGTTTCCACACCTGCGAGGTAGCCTTTTCGCAGAAACGGAATCCCTTTTTTAAGATGGCTTCGCCAAGGATTAATCAAACCACCAAACATATTAAAAACTTTACAAGCCAAGTTCACATTATGAAATTGCTCATTAAGCTTCATCGACAATAGACCAAATTCATAACCTACTTCATAGTCAACTAATCTTGCACCTGCCAAAAATCCCCAAAAAGCATATCCATGAGCCGATACATCTGAATTGCCATTTTCCAGAGAAAGATTGACCATTTTTAATGAAATTAAAGCCAACAAATCTTGATCTACAAAATAAGCTGGGCCAGTAATATTCATTAAGAGATTCATACAAGCTCTCATCTCTGGATTGACCATTTCCGTGGCATCAATTAGCTCGGAAATTTTGATATTTTGCAAATTGGCTCTGTATAACTCTAACTCCAAGTCAAGGGCAGACAAAATTTCTGATTTCTCGGTTGTAGGCAAACTTAAACCCAAGGATTTTAAAGCCTCAAAACCGATGCCAACAGCTTCTACAAATTTGCCTGTATTATCATACAAAACTAACCGAATATTCTGAATTTCTGCTCTTTCTACATTAGATTTAACTTGAGTTAATATCAAGTCAAATATCTCTTCTGCCTTTTCAAAATTGCCGCAGAGATATTCACATTCCGACCGTTCTCGATATAAACTAAAGGTTAAATCATAATGCTCCCGCCAAGCATCTCCCGGCAACATCTCTATTCCGCGAGTAAAATATTGCTCTAAAGCAGCAGCATAAGCCGTTGAAGCTTTCGCTTTTTTACCCGCCTCCAGATTCAATTTGGCTAATTCAACCCTTTCCGATTCATCAACTATTAATTCCCAAGCTAAGTTTAAATGATCGACGATTTCAAAGATTTTTTCTGGTAGTTCCTCAGCAGATACATTCGCTAACAACAGTCGCCCAATTTGGAGATGCACCGCTTTTTTCTGATCGTCATCAATCAGAGCATAAGATGCTTGTTGTACTCGGTCGTGCAGGAACTTATAATTTTGAATTAAGAGGTTTTCATCTAACTCTGATGTCGGCAAGATGAATCCAGCCTGAACTGCCATAACTAAGTCCGAGAAAACTACCTCTTGAGGTTTTCCCGAAACAATGGAAAGAGTGCTTAAGTAGAAAGAAGAACCGATACAAGAGGCTAAACGTAAAATATCTTGGGTGAGAATAGATAGCTTTTTTAACTTGTCTATCATCAACTCTACGACATTATTAGTAATATTTTGTGCTTCAACTTGTACAATGTTCCACTGCCAAATATGACGATCTCTATCAAAAGTTATAAGATTTTCCGCGTGGAGAGTTTTGAGGAACTGATTCACAAAGAACGGATTACCTCCGGTTTTCTCGATCACCAATTCTGCCAAGGGTTGTACTGATTCATTGTCGCTATATAATGTGTCGGCAATAATTTGGCTAATATTTCTTAATTCTAAAGGTGCTAAAGTAATATAATTGATAGTTGCTCCCTCTTTGGTCAACCCATCAAGAGTCATCATTAAGGGGTGTGTGGGGCTGACTTCATTATCTCGATAGGCTCCAATTAAAAACAGATATTGCATTTCTGTATCTGTCATCATCAGTTCAATTAACTTGAGTGTTGCCAAATCTGCCCACTGCAAATCGTCCAGAAATATGACTAAGGGATGTTCTTTTGTGCAAAAGGCTCGGATGAAATTACCGAAGACAATATTAAATCGATTTTGTGACTCCGTTGCTCCTAATGCTGGTACTTCGGGCTGTTTACCAACAATCAGTTCTACTTCGGAAATTACATCAATAATTACTTGACCATTAATTCCGAAAGCATTTTTCAGCTTTTCTCGCCATTGTTCGAGTTGTGCTTCACTTTCAGTTAATAGTTGCTGCACTAATCCTTTAAAGGCATTGACGATAGCTGAGTAAGGAACACTCTTTTGAAATTGGTCAAATTTGCCCCCAGTAAAATAGCCCCTGAGTCGCGTATTGGGTTTATGAATTTCTGCCACTAGGGATGATTTCCCAATCCCAGAATAACCTGCTACTAACATCATCTCTATTTGCGATTCTGGATTATCCGCTACTCGCTCAAAGGCTGTGAGTAAGGCTTCAACTTCCGCCTCGCGTCCATACAGTTTTTGCGGAATCTGAAACTGCTCAGAAATATCTTGAGTCCCTAAAGCAAAATCTGAGATATTTCCTTGGGCTTCTAACTGATGCAAACATTCGGTTAAGTCAATTCTGATTCCAAAAGCACTTTGATAGCGTTCCTCTGCCGTTTTTGCCATCAGTTTCATCACGATATCTGACACAGCTTTGGGAATTGATGAGTTAATTGTGCCGGGGAGAAGTGGCTGTTTAGCAATATGACAATGGACTAATTCTAGGGCATCATTGGTTTCAAAGGGGAGTTGTCCAGTCAGCATTTCATAGAATGCGACACCGAGGGAGTAAAAATCGGTGCGATAATCTAGAGAACGGTTCATTCTTCCCGTTTGTTCTGGTGAAATATAGGCTAGGGTTCCTTCTAATACATTGGGATTTTTTAAGGTGGGATTTTCGCGGGTTAAGACGGTGGAGATCCCAAAGTCTATAATTTTTAGTTCCCCGGTTTCTGGCTTGAAAACAATATTCGCGGGGTTAATATCTTTATGAACAATGTTTGCAGCGTGAATCTGACCCAAAATTTCAGCAGTTTTAATCGCCATGCTGAGGAATTCTTCTAGGGATAGTAAACCTGTACCTGTTTCCCTGCGCTGGTTAATCAACTGTTGCAAGGAAACCGCGCCGAAATCCTCAAGGATAATGACTAAAGTACGTTGATACGGTTTTAATTCATAGGCTTTAATTACTCCATCCAAATTCAAATTACGGGTAATTTCGTATTCCTGTTTATAGCGAACCAGTTCGGAGGGTGTCGGATAGTCTTCTTTGAGGAATTTGAGGATAACTGGTTGATTATCCTGTTGTAGAAGGCCTCGATAAACGGTAGAATTGACACTTTCATAGATTTGATTAAGTATTTCGTAGCCGTTTAGGTTAATCATTTTTAATCCTTTTTGAACAGGTAACAATGTCTACTAAAATAAAGAATCTAAACAACTTAAAATGTAAATTTTTGAGAAAACATAAAAATATTCTACCAATTATTTTTTGATATCTATAATCAACTTCTAGGGTGCATCAGATGAAGTTATAGTCTTGATTAAGAGTTTTGGATTCTGACGCACCTTACTAATAGTGCCTAACTGTCCTCGTTCATGGTAAAGTTAAGCGATCGCGGTTCTGGCCAAGCATCAGGCTCACCAATAATTTGCGGGCGATGATATGCTTGGCTAAACTGTTGTTTGATAATTGCCTTAGCTGCTTGCATTCCTGCCATTGTGGTGGCTTCGATACACCCAGAATTAAAACTATTATCGACCCAATCGCCTGTTAGGTAAAGGTTATTGAATCCACGAGGTCGATTGTCCCACCGGGAACTATCGGCTTGAAGACGAAACTGGTAGCTACCGGGAACAGACAATACATAACGCTCTGATGGAGTGATGTTAACACGCCAGAACTGAGAGTAAAAGCGCTGTTGTCCTTGCTCATCATCTAAGTCTACAAGCAAATTCCAATTTAGACCATTAGGATTCTCTTTGGTGGTAGCATTCGGCCAGAGAGGCGCAGTATTTTTGTTGAGCCAGTTCTTTCTGCCAAGGCACGATCGCGAAACTTAAGGTTGTAGCTTGCGATCGACAATTAATACAAGTTCTCCAAATTCATGCAACAGTAGCTAGATCGGTTAAACTCTAATACCATCTATTTTTAACTCCTTTGGTAGCATCATTTTATAGAACTCGTATAAATAACCTTAAAGCTGTTTATATTATAAACATAACCTGCTGACTACACAAAGGATTGTTAATAATTATATAGTGAGACGATCGCCCGATCGAACAATTCATCAAAAGATATTTGTATCGTAAATAACTTTTTGCTGCTGCTGACGAATTTTGGCTTCACCAGCATATTGGTCTCGATCGCCAATTTATGGTAGTTTCGATACTTTGTCAAAATGGTTGGTCGATCGCACTTCTCAACAAAAGTGCGATCGCACTTTTGTGAATCAATTCAAAACAGCCGGAAAACTACAGTTTATAACCCGCTGCTGAGGGAATTGGTAGAGTTACTTAACGCCGATAAACGGTTATTCTGCCCGCTTAAATCGAAGACAACCTCAAATTGTGCGTGAGGTATAGTTTGACGGAGAAACTGGAAATGCCCCTCTGCATCTGAACGATTGCGGAAGCGGGCTACAATAATCCATTGCTGAGTCGGTAACAAACGGGCGATCGCCCAACAACACAAACGGTCTTTGTATGTCAACATAGAAATCGTCTCCATTGATATTTTTGGAGCCAGAGCCAGCCCGGAACCTTGGACAGTAAGGGGCTGGCTTCTGACGTTTTAAGGCTTGAGCCTTATCTACATTTATAGCATAAATTGATGTTAAAAGCATTTTTTAACATCAATTAACATAATATTGTGTCTGATGACGTTAGAGTGTAAAATTTAAGACAATAGAAGTAAAACCATCCCTGCCAATGCCTTCACGTATGCGAGTAACCGTTACACTGACAGAAGATGTTCATCAAGCCTTGTCTGAATGGGCCGAAGAGGAAGATAGAACCCTTGCAAACTTGCTCTCCCATGTCGCAGCTAAAGCAGTCAGAGATCGCCAAGAGCAGAAAAAGGAAGAATCTCGGAGCGATCGCCCGAGTTGAATTTGCGCTCAATTGAGGTGCGCGAGCCTGTTTTTGCTGGGAATCAAAAGCGATCGCACTTCTCAACAAAAGTGCGATCGTCAATTTATGACTTAATGCGAGCTATTATTATCCGTCTCAACGCAAGACAGCGTAAATAGACTGTGTTGTGACGTTTTACAGTGCAATCAATGGCTTTACGGGGGCGAGTTACCGCATATCTGCCAGAGGAGGTTCAGAAAGCTCTGGAGGAATGGGCAGAAGCAGAAAGCAGATCGATCGGCAGTTTGGCAACTTACCTACTGACGAAAGCTGTTAGAGAGCGTCAAGATGACAAAACCAAGGACTCCGATCGCGATAATTGAGTTAATTACACAATGACAGAAAATCGCTGAGAATTTATTGATGCCGAACAATCGGAAATGCTGAAACAAGCAACTATTTCCGAACTGCGAAACTAAAGATGAGTTAGTTACTTTGAAACAAAAGATTTTACAAGTTTTGCAAGTACCTACCGTGATTTAGAGAAAAAAGTGCGCCCAAAAAACTACATGAATTCCCAGAAACCGGGTTTCTTGCGAGATATCTCGTCACCCAACCTAAATTATCCGAGAAACCCGGTTTCTTAGCCTCGG
>NZ_JAUBUN010000022.1:0-93979 GCF_036702665.1 Microcoleus sp. Aus8_D2 | reverse complement strand
CCCAGAAACCGGGTTTCTTGCGAGATATCTCGTCACCCAACCTAAATTATCCGAGAAACCCGGTTTCTTAGCCTCGGCGTGATTCCCGGTTTCTTAGCCTTTGCATCATCCCCAGAAACCGGGTTTCTTCCCAGATCCTCGCCACTCAACGAAGATTATCTGAGAAACCCGGTTTCTTAGCCTCGGCGTGATTCCCGGTTTCTTAGCCTTAGCATCATCCCCAGAAACCGGGTTTCTTCCCAGATCCTCGCCACTCAACCTAAATTATCAGAGAAACCGGGTTTCTTAGCCTCAGCATCATCCCCAGAAACCGGGTTTCTTCCCAGATATCTCGTCACTCAACCAAGATTATCAGAGAAACCCGGTTTCTTAGCCTTCCCCGCAACTCCGATTATTTCGCAGTCACCAACTGCGCCGGTAGCCGCTTAAACGCCAACCTTTCATTCTCGATATCCACAAAAATGGTATCCCCGTCGGCAAAATCTCCCCGCAAAATACCTTTCGCCATTTGCGTTTCCAACTCGCGCTGGATTCCCCGCTTCAAAGGCCGCGCACCGTACACCGGATCGTAACCGATTTCTGCTAAGAAGTCGATCGCAGATTCCGACAATTTCAGAGACATTTTGCGATCGGCCAACCGTTTTTCCAAGCGCTTGACTTGCAACAACACGATTTGCCGCAATTCCGGCTTGCTCAAACCGTGGAAGATAATCATCTCATCAATCCGGTTCAAGAATTCCGGGCGGAAAGTTCCGCGCATCGCATCCATCACCCGACTACGCATCTGTTCGTTATCTCCCGCCACATCCAAAATGTATTGAGAGCCGACATTCGATGTCATAATAATCACAGAATTCTTAAAGTCTACCGTGTGACCTTGAGCGTCGGTAACGCGGCCGTCATCCAGAATTTGCAGCATGATGTTGAAGACATCCGGGTGCGCTTTCTCGATTTCATCGAATAGAATTACCGAATAGGGACGGCGGCGCACAGCCTCAGTTAATTGTCCGCCTTCGTCATAGCCGACGTATCCCGGAGGCGCACCGATTAAGCGCGAAACTGCGTGTTTCTCCATGTATTCCGACATATCAATGCGGACGATCGCCTCTTCGGTATCGAACAGGTATGATGCTAATGCTTTCGCCAACTCGGTTTTACCGACGCCTGTGGGGCCGAGGAAGATGAAACTCGCAACTGGACGGTTGGGATCGGCCAATCCCGCGCGCGATCGCTGAATTGCATCTGCAACCGCCGTCACCGCTTCATCTTGTCCGATTACGCGCTTGTGGAGTTCGTCTTCCAAGTGCAGGAGTTTCTGCATTTCCGATTCAACCAACTTGCTAATTGGGATTCCCGTCCACTTAGAAATAATCTCCGCAATGTCAGATTCCGTGACTTCTTCTCGCAGCAAAGTTTGACCTGTGGTTTGAGTTGCTGAAAGTTGAGCTTCTGCTTCTTGCAATTGTTTTTGCAATTGAGTTAAAGTGCCGTATTTCAACTCAGCAGCGCGGTTGAGGTCATATTTTAGCTCTGCTTGTTGAATTTCAATATTCACCTTGTCAATCTGTTCTTTAATCTTTTGAATGCTGCCGATGACACCTTTTTCCGATTGCCACTGAGCGTTCAAACCGCTTTGCTGTTCCTTGAGGTTTCCCAAGTCTTTTTCCAGTCTTTCCAAACGTTCGATCGAAGCCGCATTGCTTTCTTTTTGCAGGGAGAGTCTCTCCATTTCTAGCTGCAAGATTTTGCGATCGATTTCGTCTAGTTCTTCCGGTTTGGAAGTAATCTCCATTTTGAGTTTAGCCGCCGCTTCGTCCACTAAATCGATCGCCTTGTCGGGAAGGAAGCGATCGCTAATATAGCGAGTAGACAAAGTAGCCGCCGCCACTAGGGCGCTATCGGAGATTTTCACGCCGTGGTGCACTTCGTAGCGTTCCTTCAAACCGCGCAGAATCGAGACAGTATCTTCAACTGTCGGCTGATCGACATAAACTTGTTGAAAACGGCGTTCTAAAGCCGCATCTTTTTCGAGATACTTGCGGTATTCGTCGAGAGTTGTAGCGCCGATGCAGCGCAATTCGCCCCTCGCCAACATCGGTTTGAGCAAATTGCCAGCATCCATCGATCCTTGGCTGGCGCCAGCGCCGACAACGGTGTGAATTTCATCTATAAATAGGATGACTTTGCCGTTGCTGTCCATAACTTCTTTGAGCACGGCTTTCAAGCGTTCTTCAAATTCTCCCCGGAATTTTGCACCAGCAATTAACGCGCCCATATCTAAGCTAATTAGTTGTCTGTCTTTAAGAGATTGCGGCACATCTCCGGTGATAATTCGCTGGGCGAGTCCTTCGGCGATCGCAGTTTTGCCGACTCCCGGTTCCCCAATCAGTACGGGGTTGTTCTTGGTGCGGCGGCTCAAAATTTGAATTGTGCGGCGAATTTCGTCATCTCGTCCGATTACCGGATCGAGTTTGCCTTGACGCGCGGCTTCTGTCAAGTCTCGGCCGTATTTTTCCAGCGCTTCATATTTGCCTTCTGGATTTTGATCTGTCACTTTGTTGTTCCCCCGGACTTGGGCGATGATGTCTTTGAGTTTGGCTTCATCTAGTTTAAATTCTTGCAGTAGATTTTTGCCGAAGCGATCGTCCTTAACGTAACCCAGGATCAAATGCTCGATCGAGATAAATTCATCACCGTACTCTTTCCGATAAGCTTCAGCCCTGTCTAGCAGGGTGTCCAGGGAACGGCCGAGATAAACGTTGCCACCGCTTCCAGAGATTTTGGGCTGGCGGCTGATAAACTCATCAGTGCGATCGCGCAATTTTGCTACAGACACTTTCGCCTTGTTAAACAAGCTGCTAGCGAGTCCCGATTCTTGTTCCAGCAACGCTTTCATCAAATGTTCGCTTTCTAGCTGCTGCTGCTGAGCTGCTTTGACCACTTCTGGAGTGCGGGCTAGGGCTTCCCAGGCTTTTTCTGTAAATTGGTTCGGATTATTTGGTTGCATAAATTTTAATTCCCTGAATTCAAAAACATGACTGCTGTGAAGGCAATGGCTCGATCGCCCGTATAGTTGTCATTGTAGGGAGTTAAGGGCGATCGGGCGATCGGTGTTCCCGTATATTGAGATAGGTATTTCCGCCCTGTGTTTCAGCTTCTGGTTCAATTTCGGGCGATCGGCCATAAAGTCCAGCAATGATTAATTAATCAGAATAGAAGTAATATCATGTTCGGTAAATTAACCACAATATTTGTTGGGATTCACTTCACCAAAAATCTTTCATTCTCACCCACAATCTACATAAACCAGCCCCCACCAAACCACAAAAACTCGTGAAGCGCAGCTATCGCGTAGGGAATCGCACATTCCCAGAATTTTCTGCCTCCTGTCGATCCACCAATTATCAATTACGTAGGGGCGGGTTTACCAACCATATCCAACTCCCACCAACAATTTACATAAACCCGCCCCCACCCAACGAACAATCTTAACCTGCATTGTTTGCGTATTTTTTACATCAAAATTGATGCAGATTGTTCGTTGGGTTGGGCGGGTTTATAGATATTGTGGATGTAAATTAAGGATTGTTGGCTCACGGGCCCCTACAAATATTGTGGTTAATTTGCTGGACATGGTATTACCAATACAAATGGGTTTCAAGCCTCATCCTGCTAGGGGGAAATCAAACTGTTTCAATCCTCAGACTTTTAGCCAGAGGTAGCTGTCAACTGAAAACCGTCAACTGAAAACCCAGAAGCTATTAACTGTCAACTGTCAACTGACCACTGTCAACTGACAACTGACAACTGACAACTGTCAAGCCTGCATCACCACCCGTTCCGGGAGACTGACAATAAAAACTGAACCTTTACCGTCCTCACTTTCGACGCTAATTTCGCCGCCCAAAATTTGACACAAACGCTGGCTAATTGTCAATCCCAAGCCTGTACCTCCGTACTTCTTAGTAGTCGAAGCATCAGCTTGAGTAAAAGGTTTAAATATCTGCTCTAATTGCTCGTCTGTCATCCCAATCCCAGTATCGCTGACTCTAAAAATTAAAAATTTAGAACTGTAGTTTGAACCAGAGTTAACATCATTATTTTTATTTCTTTTCTTAGGTTTTGGCTTTTCATTTTTCACTTTTTCGATCTCGATAGTAATGACGCCTTTTTCGGTAAATTTGGCAGCATTGCTGAGCAAATTGAGGAGAATTTGCCGGACTTTCGGTTGGTCGGCGTACATCATGCCGAGTTCGCCTTTTGCTTGCAGCCTTAAAGCATTGCCTTTTTTCTCTACTAGCGGTTGAGCCGTAGTCATCACTTCTTCAATCATCGTCGCCACATCGAAGTGTTCCAAATAAAGCGTCACATGACCTGCTTCTATTTTAGAAATATCGAGGATATCGCTGATCATGTCGAGCAAATGTTTGCCTGCGGTTTGAATTTTTTCTAAGTCGGGGAGAAAGTCTTCGGAACCCGAATCTTGAGCATCTTCTTGCAGCATTTCGCTGTAGTTGATGATGGCGTTGAGGGGGGTACGCAGTTCGTGGCTCATGTTGGCGAGAAATGCACTTTTCGAGCGGTTGGCAGCTTCGGCTGCTATTTTTGCTTCCTGCAAGTCTTCTGTGTATTCGGCTACTCTTTGGATCAATTCGTTGATCGCAATTGCTAGCATTCCTACTTCGTCGGAGGTGGTAACGGGTACTTGCAGGTCAAAGTTCGATTCTTCTGACACTCGCTGGGCGATGAGGGTGGTGGCTTCTAACGGGCGGGCGATCGCCCTGCTGGTGTATATTGCAAGTAAGGTGGCGATAGCAACCGAGAGGAACAGAGAACAAACCAGAATCAGAGTGCCGAGTTGTTCTGCTTTCTCGTAGGTTCTAAATGCCTCGTCTGCTTTATCCCGAAAGCTGCTGGCTAGTTGGGCTGAATCCTGCGAAAACTGTTCGAGTTTAAAAGCGTTGCTCCCCGTGGCAAAATTATTCAAGTTCTGCTGGAATACCTGGCGCTGCTGCGGATTCAAACCAGATAACTTCGCATTCCCCAGCAGTTTCTGCACTTGTTGGAAGTAAGCTTCTATTGTTTTGCTGTTGGCTTTGGCGAACTCTTGAATCTCTTGGTAATCTGTTGCTACAGTGGAATTTGCAGTCGGCGGCTGGCTTTGCAGTTGTTCTAGCTGTCCGCTCATCTGAGCAACGCGAGTCAGAAAGTCCGATCGTTCGCGATCGAAAATTTGCGGTTTTGTCGTCAGATTCAGCAGTAATTGCTGGTTAATTCTGACTTCCTGGGCGGTATTATTCAGATTGGTCAGGATTTCGGCTTTATCTCGGTCGATCGCGAGTTTTTCTCTAACTTGCTGTTTCTGATAGGATTCTACTCCCCGTCCCGCCACAGCACCCAAAATGGCAATACCAACGACCAAGGCGTATCCGCAGCCAATTTTCTGCGTGATACCAAAGTGGCCCAACAGACTTTTCAAACCTATTTGAGGATGGTTCTGGGGTTGATTTTTCGAGGCTAAGGTTGAAGACATGGGCAATATACTCGTCACCCGGAGAGGCATTGTCTATATTCTAATTGATACCTGCCTGACGGTAAATAAAGTTCTGGCTTCCTGTACGATTTCGGCAGTTAGGGGGTCTTTGCAGGGTTCCACAGCTCTATCTCCTTGACAGTTTGAGGGAGTTATGGTTAACCAATTATAGCAGATGTTGAACGAAGAAGTCCGAGGGAAGTCGGAAGAAGGAATTCGTCAAGCGTGAAGTCGTCAAGCGTGAAGTCGTCCCTTCGACTTCGCGAGGGGGTGAAAAGAAGCAAGAAGCAATAAGCAAGAAGGAATTCGTCAAGCGTGAAGTCGGAAAAAGGAAAAAGGCAAAAGCATTCAGTTGACCTGTGACCGCTTGACCTGTGACTGCTTGAGGGCGACCTCTCCCGGTCAGTCCGAGGATTGGAGGAATGAATAGTCTGATTTTAATTTCTCCCTACAAGGGTTCCGGCTTTAAACCAATTCTTTCTGGTAAAAGCCCGGGTTTCAGCAATTAAGAACATATAAGTGGCGAGTTATAGCAATCAATACAGCGGTGAGGACATAAATAACCTCATGAATAGAGCCTATAGCCCATAGCATAAACGGTTTGATTTCCGTACTGTGCAACTGTCAACTGTCCACTGTCAACTGTCCACTGCTATATAAGTTGCAAGTTATGAGTGAGATTTTTGATTCAAGACTCAAGTTAACTTGCAACCCACAACCGATCGCTATTCCTCTACTGGCAAATGCGAAATTGTGCTATTTCAGCGGGAAGTTTTGAAGCATTAGGTACGCTCGCAGAGGCAGGAACGAAGATTCCCATGCCGAAACTGCAACCCTCTGCCTTCGTACATTCTCCAGGCTTGGCAGTGATTTGATATTCGCCTTGGGATGGCGGAGTAAAAGAGATTGATACCAGTTCGCCCGTCTTTTGACTCGCAGCGATTTCTTGGCCGCTGTTGGCATCCTTGAGCGTTAAGTTTAAATCCTGGCAATTTCCGTCGCAAGTCGCAACAAAAGTATACTCAGTATCTGGATGCAGCGTGGCTCTAAAAGGAGATGAAACTTGCTTGCGAACAGTCCCTATCAATGGCCAAAACACCAATTTTTGACCGTTGCTTTTCCGTTGATCGACTTCTGTTTTCAGGCGACAAGTAACAGTTTTTTGATCGTTGGTCAGTTCTTGAGCAATAGCATTTCCTACGATTGCAGTAGCCAGCAGCAGTGCAATACCGGAGATAGTCAGATGTTTGATATTCATTGATGTCCCCTCAAACTAATTTCTGGGTGATTGCAATAGACCGCTTTTCGCGGCAGTCTATTGATTTATCTGGAGCCTATCACATTTGTTGACTTTTCCCCAAAAAAAAGTCGCATCAAAATGCGATCGAACTCATGTCTGGGCTTAGATGAATCTGGAACCAGTCTATTTTAGATTTTAGATTTTAGATTTTAGATTTTAGATTTACTTGCAGCTCCGTGAATCTGGTACCGTGAACGGGAGTCTAAAATTTGGGGCTGTCCACGACTTAATTACGTGGCACAGTATCCGTTTTTTGGGCGGAACCAGCTATCGCCCAAACTCCACAGATTGCGGACATTACGAGCAGAACCTCGTCCTCGTTGTATTGTACTAAATTAGGATGTTCCCCATCGGTGTTTAGAAACGCAGTTTCGCAAATGTCCGCTCCGCGTTAGGAAATTCCTAATCAACAACATAATTTTGCTGATGTCAATATACAAATAGGTTGTTTTTTTTTGCCATAGCCTTTTTTCCAAAAAAATGAGTACACTGAAAGCTGTGTTACTAAGCTTTGAAGTTTGATTGCGTACCTCCAAAAACCCTCTGAACTACTATATACTATACAACAAATCTCCACACGCAAAAGTTAGTGATTCCTTCTTCCTTCTTCCCGATGACGGCAGAACTGATGGGTAATCGGCAATCAATGAAGAGTAATCGGGAATTCTATCCGTTACATCCGTTACATCCGTTACATCCGTTACATCCGCTACATAATCCGTTGCCGAACTTCTTCCCATCATTTATCGCTGTGCCGAAAATTCCAAGCTGGAACAAACTTAGAATCTCCCCAAACACCTCGGCGATTTTTCTTAGCTTCGGCTTCCGCTTGTTGCACAACACTTGCACTCGGACAGTTTTTCAAGTATGGAGTGTAAACCATTGCTAATCCTTCCCGGAGCAAAACTTCTTGGGCAAATGTGCCGTTTGGCAAGCGAACTTCGCTAATTTTGCGGCCGTAACGGTCAGTATCGGTGACTGTCAAAACGACGCGACCTCCCCCTTGTTTGACAAGCTGCTCCATTCTTTGCTCGGCTAGATTTCCCCACTTAAACTGATTTTTATCTGCTGCTTTTTGGCTGTTCTTTTCGGTGTTCTTGTGGGCAATTTCCGGTGCATCTATGCAAGCAAAACGTACTTTGATATCTTTCCCGGCGGCATCGCTGACGACAAGGGTATCGCCGTCGCTGACTCGTTTCACAGCATAATTGTTAGCCGGTAGCTTTTGGGGACAGCCGGAGAGTAGGAACAGCAGAACAACTGCACTCAAGCTGGTAATTTTAGGAGAAAGGACGATTTTATTTGGGCTCATTTTTCTATGGTGTTATTTAGTTTCCATCCAATTCTGCCCTGCGTGGATGTCAACTATCAGGGGTACGCTAAGCGGCAGAGCATTTTCCATCGCCGTTCTAATTTTCGGCTGCAATTCTTCCCATTCATCGGGAGGGACTTCAAAGATTAATTCGTCGTGAACTTGCAGCAAAAGTCGCGCCTGATAATCTTGCAAAATTTTGTGTACCTCAATCATGGCAAGTTTAATGATATCAGCACTTGAGCCTTGAATGGGAGCGTTGGCTGCTGCGCGCAAAGATTGGGCGTCATTTTTAGTGAGGGACTTAAGTAGGCTGGAGTGAATGTCTTCGGGGTTGCTGCCTTCTTTTTTTAAGTCGGTGAGTGTTTTGCTCTCGAAGTTGAGATAGCGGCGGCGGCCTAGGATAGTGGAAACGTAGCCTAGGGCGATCGCATCTTTTTTTACTTTTTCCAAATATTCAAAAACTTTACTGTAACGCTGGTTAAATCGTTCAATAAACTTTTTACCATCTGCGGACGATTTGCCCATCGATCGCCCAAACTTAATCGCCCCCATACCATAGATTACCCCAAAATTAATCGTCTTGCCAAACCGCCGTTCATCCGGCGTGACTTCCTCCTTTTCAAACAGCAGTTGAGCCGTCACGGTATGCACGTCGCGGTTATTTTGGTAAGCTTCGATTAACACAGGTTCTTGACTCAAATGAGCCAAAATTCGCAGTTCAATTTGAGAATAGTCCGCCGACACCATCAACCAACCAGACTCCGGCAAGAAAGCCTTGCGAATTTGCCGCGAAAACTCGGTGCGGATGGGAATATTTTGTAAATTGGGATTGGAAGAAGAAAGTCTGCCGGTACCCGTTGCAGCTTGGTTGAAATCTGTATGCACTCGCCCGGTATCCGCACGCACCAACTGCGGCAAAGCATCGACATAGGTTGATTTTAATTTGGATAAGGTTCGGTGTTCCAATAAATCGTCTACAATCGGGTGATATCCTTGCAATTTATCCAAAACAGCGGCATCTGTTGAGTATCCCGTCTTAGTTTTGCGAGACTTTTTCTCAAACTGTTCGGGGATTTTTTCTAACAAGATTTCGCTGAGTTGTTTTGGGGAACCTAAATTAAACTTTCTCCCCGCTGCTGCATAGGTATTTTCTTCGAGTTTGGCTAATTTTATTTCTAGCTCTTGGGAGAGGGTATTGAGATAAGCTGAATCAATGCGAATGCCGCAGTATTCCATTTCGGCTAAAACTGGTTCGAGGGGCTGTTCAACGTTCAGCAGTAACTCGTGCAAAGATTTTCCGGGAAAGCTACCTTCATCAGCTTTTTCCAATTTTGCTCTAAGTTTACCTACTAATTGAAATGTGGTGTGAACGTCCATGCCGCAGTAGTCAGCTACCTGGGGAATGCTGATGTCAGCAATTGTTTTGTTTTTCGGTACTAATTCGTTGTAACTTTTGGCGACAATGTTTAAGTTTATCCTTGACAATTCGCTGAGACTGTGGCTAGTTTCTGGGTTGAGTACGTAACTGGCTAGCATGGTGTCAAATACGACGGCGGTTAGTTTGATTCCCTGACAGCGCAGGATCAGGCGATCGAATTTAGCATTTTGCAGCGCTTTCGGATAATTCTCGCTTTCCAAAATCGGACGCAAAGCGTTTAAAACTGTGGCTTTATCCAAGTTTGTGCCCGTTTTGTGTCCCGTGGGAATGTAGGCTAAATCTTGTTCTCCGGTTCCCCAACAGCAGCCAATTCCGACTAATTCGGCGTCTCGCGGTTCTAAGGCTGTGGTTTCGGTATCCCACGCCACGGGTGAGGATTTGTCGGTGTGGGTTTGCAGCAGTTGGACTAATTGGTTTAACTGTTCGGTTGTTTGAATGATTCGCGGTTTAATCGGCAGTTTGTTTTCCTGCTGGGCGGCTTTGGTTTCTGCTGCACTAAAAAACCACAATTCGTCTGTTTCTGAATTTTCAGAAGTTTGATGTGATGTGGGGTGGGCATCTGGCCCGCCCTTTTCTGAGTCATTAATTGTGGAATTGGCATCTTTTTCACCCTTTTCTAAGGGTTCTGTTAAAGTGTTTTCAGGCGAGGCAGAGCCTCTGGATATGCGTTCCCCGGCAGAGCCAGGGAACGAGGGGGATTCATCAAGAAGAGTGCCGCCGAAACGCTTTTGAATTTGTTTGACTTTGGTTAAAAATGTTTTAAATTCTAATTTTTCCAGCATCGGAATCAATGCTGCTTCATCAAAACCTTTGAGCTGACAATCTTCTAAGTTGATATCTAAGGGAACTTCTTGGACAATTGTCGCCATTTTTTGAGAATGATAGGCGGCTTCCTTGCCTTCTTCTAGCTTTTTCTTAGTTGCGCCTTTAATCTCGTCGATCGCTGCATAGATGCCGTCGAGAGTATTGTAAGCTTCGAGCAATTGCAGGGCGGTTTTGTCGCCGATGCCTTTGACTCCGGGAATGTTGTCGGATTTGTCGCCGCAGAGGGCTTTGTAATCTATTACTTGTGCTGGCAAAATGCCGAGTTTGGCTTTGACTTCTTCCGGGCCGTATGCTTGGGATTTGCCTTTGCCCGATCGCCTGAGTTCATCCGTACTCAAGTATAGTACGCTGATGTTTTTCTCGGTTGCTACTAATTGAAACAAATCTCGATCGCCCGTGAGGATTTTAACCGCATAACCTGCGGCGCTGGCTTTGTTAGCCAAGGTTCCCAAAACATCATCGGCTTCGTAGCCCCCAGCCGTGACTGCTGGTAAATTGAGATAGCCCAGGAGTTCTTGCAGGTTTTTGAGATCGGGGATAAAATCTTCGGGGGTTTCGGCACGACCGGCTTTGTAGGTTTCGTCTGCTTCGTGGCGAAAAGTGGGCGTGGCGAGGTCAAAGGCGATCGCCATGTACTGGGGATCGTGGGCGGCCATGACTTCCAGCAGCGACTTGAGAAAGCCAAAACAGACGCTGGTGGGAATGCCTGTGGTAGTTCGCAAGCCTCCGTCTCGACTTTTGGCAAAGGCGAAGTAGGAACGAAAGGCCAGGGAGTGGCCGTCAACTAAGATGAAGGTAGGAGGTTGATTTTCCGGCACTGACACAGATTGCGATCGCACGAAACTATTTTTCCATTCTACCCAGTTGTCATCCCTGTTGAAAAACCGAACGCAACCGCAAAAAAGCTCTAAACCCTTATATAATAAATGATTCCCAATTCTTCAATCCCCAATCTCAAATCTCAAAATCTCAAATCTCAAATCGCTCGATCGGTTTAATGTGCAGCTTGGTCGAGAATGGTACAAGATAAGAAGTACGATTCCCTACGGGATAGCTTCGCTTCACGCACATTTACCAACACCTGCCGATCGAAGCTTATGGGTGACATTGACCGATGCTACGAAATCCTCGAAATTGAGCCGGGAGCTTCCTTAGAAGAAATTAAGCACGCTTACAGGGATTTAGCGTTTGTGTGGCATCCCGATCGGTTTGCTCACAACGATCGCCTGCAACAAAAAGCCCAACAAAGATTAACCGAAATCAATCAAGCTTACGACGAGTTGGTGTTGTTTCTGAGTCAGCCTCAACCGAAGTCCACCGACAAACAGTCTCAGCAGCCACCGCAACCACCACCGCCGGAAAAGCCGCCGGAAAAGCCCCTGAGAAGGCGTTCGGGAAAATCAGCCGGTAGAGTTGGTTCCCAGCGCACTCAAACCAGGCAAAAAGCCGCATCAAAAAAAACTCAAACTCAAAACAACCCGAAAAGCAAGAAACGATTGACAACTCAAAATCGCGAAGCGTCGCGGGGAAGAAAGCCATCCGGCGGCAGTGCGGCGAGGGAAGCGTGGCCATCTCCAAAATATCCATACCTTACCGCGAACCGGAAAAAAGAATTTCCGACTCAATACTCAAAACCGCGGCCATCTCAAAAATCTTCAATCTTCCCTTGGGGGCCACTGGCGATCGCTGTTGGGAGTTACGCTGTGACAGGCTACATTTTGACGAAATTTGAGGCCCCGATGTGGATGTTGACTTTAATCTGGGGTGCGGATTGGCTGTGGGCCGCGATTTTACTGGCTGAGGGTTCGGCAACGCCTAGAGTGTGGCTGGCCGCGTTAGTTTTGGCTGGGGCGGTGGGGGGGTCGATCGCCGGTTTTCAAGCCGGAGGAATCGTCACAGGGGCTGCTTGGGCGCTAGTTGGGGCTGGTCTGGGGGCGATCGCCAGTTCTGAGGCTCAGTCCCGGGCCGTGGCTGTGGTTTTGGCAGCAGCGGGAGTGCTGACAGTGGTGGGATTGATGGCTGGAACGGGTTCCGGGAATTGGCTCAAGGTGTTGCTGGAGGCGGTTTGTTGGGGGATTGTGGGCTTGATGTGCGGGCTGGCGGCGGAGGTAGGCGTGCATTCTAGTGGCCCCGTCGGGCTTGGAGGTGCGATCGGGCTGGGGATTGGCGCGTGGGCGGGGGCTTTGGCTGGGCATGGTTCGGGGGCGATCCCCCAAGCCTTGGCTATCGCGGGTTCTCACGCTGTTTATGGGGCTTGGGCTGCGATCGGGATTGTTGCGGGAGTTGTGGCGCGGATGGTAGCTGGGGAAAGGTCGATCGCGATCGGCGGGATCTACACGTTTATCCTGTTAGTCACGACTTCCGGTTTCGGGCTGTGGTTGGGAAATTGGTTGGTTAGTCATTAGTCATTAGTCATTAGTCATTAGTCATTAGTCATTAGTCATTAGTCATTAGTCATTAGTCATTAGTCATTTTACCCAGAGCGAAGTCGAAGGGTGGTCATTAGTTATTAGTCATTGGTCATTGGTCATTAGTTATTAGTTATTAGTCATTGGTCATTGGTCATTGGTCATTAGTAAAGCCACCACGAAAAAAATCAGACAACGGTTGAATATTACTGTCAAAATAAATACTCAAACCGTTATTCAAGGCAAGTTTAAAATATAGGCTTTAGACTCAAGAATTAATGCAAAATCTGTGAGAGAAATTTTTGTGTGCGCTCGTTAGAAGGATTGTTAAAAAACTTATCGGGAGTAGTATCTTCCACTAGCACACCATCAGCTAAAAAGATAATGCGATCGGCAACTTCACGGGCAAAACCAACTTCATGGGTAACGCAAACCATCGTCATCCCGCTATCCGCCAGACCTCGCATTACCTGCAACACTTCCTGCACCATTTCTGGATCGAGGGCTGAAGTCGGCTCATCAAACAGCATCACTTTTGGACGCATGGCTAGGGCGCGAGCGATCGCCACCCGCTGCTGTTGACCGCCCGACAACTGTCCGGGGTATTTGTTGGCTTGGTGAGCAATCCCGACTCGCTCCAGCAGTTCCATCCCCAACTTGTCAGCCTCTGATTTCGACATACCGCGCAAGTGGATCGGCGCTAGAGTAACATTACCCAAAATTGTCAAATGAGGAAACAGGTTAAATTGCTGAAACACCATCCCCACCTCGCGCCGCACCATCTCAATGTTTTTAGCATCGTGAGAAATCAGCGTGCCATCAATCTCAATGCTGCCTTTTTGGTACGGTTCTAACGCATTGAAAGTACGAATAAAGGTGGATTTGCCAGAACCGGATGGCCCCATCAGCACCACCACCTCACCTTTATTTACAGTCAAGCTGATTCCTTTGAGTACATGAAACCCATTGTCATAGGTTTTTTCGACATTTTTGGCGATGATGATTGGCTCTAAGCTATTGCTTAACTTCGTGGCTTGATTTGCTACAGATTTTGAGTCGTACATTTTAATACTTTCCTTGCGATAATGTTGGGAATTCTATCTGGATAGTTGATGCGTTTTGTTGATTTGCTTTTGACCCCGCCCAAAAATAGGTACTTCCGAACGACAGGAAGGTCACCGTCGATCGCAAAATTTTAGACTTCTGTTCTGGCTCCCAGATTCAATCCTGCAACTAAATCTAAAATCTAAAATCTAAAATCGACTGACCTAAGTTGCTGGCGGAGGAGTCAAGTCTGGCAGAGGCTCGCCAAACCATTTCAACGAAAGTTCGTTTAATTTGCCTGACTGTTTCAAGTCATCAATAATGCTGTCAAGTTTTGCCACTAACGGCTCGTCACCTTTACGAACACCGACGTAGCAAGGTGAGTTCTTCATGATGAACTTATTTTCTATTTTGATATTGGGATTGTCGCGAATTACTTTGGCAGCGACGACGTTCCCAGTAGCAATCAGTTCTACTTGACCTGATATCAAAGCAGATGCAGTTAAACTGTTGCTAGAAAATCGTTTGACTGTAGGCGCTTCGTCTACCGGTATCTTGGAAATTTCTAAATCTTCTAAAGAACCTTGTGCAACGCCAAGCGATCGCCCTTTTAGATCGTTTAGCGAGGTCGCTTTAATATCTGGACTGCCGTACACGCCTGAAAAGAATGGCGCATAGGGCTTGGAAAAGTCAATAATTTTAGCGCGAGCTTTATTTTTGCCCAAGCTAGAGATCACGATATCAACGCGAGCAGTCTGAAGAAACGGAATGCGATAGTTGCCAACCACAGGCACTAACTCGGATTTTACCCCCAAAGCTTTAGCGATCTCGTTTGCCACATCAATGTCATAGCCTTGGGGCTGCATATCGACGTTCATCGATCCAAACGGCGTAAAGTCATTGGGAACAGCGGTTCTGATCGCTCCTGCTGCCATGATTTTGTCTAAAGTTTTACCTGGCTCACCCTTGGGAGGTGCAACTGCTTCCGGGTTAAACACAGCCATTGAGGTTATTGAGGTACCTGGGTTCGAGCAAGCAGCAATGCTGACAGTGAGAACCAAACTGGCGACAAAAAGCGCGATCGTCCGATGCCATTTGTTGGGAATCAATTCCTTAAATATTTTCATCATCAGCAACACTCCAAATATTCCGATGGTTGATGTCTCTATGATTTATAGTTGAGTTGCTTCTCCAACCGCTGGCTCCAAAGAGATAGCGGATAGCAAAGAGCAAAATAAATTAGACCAGCGATCGAAAAAACCAAGAGTGAGTTCAACGTGACATTATTGATTTCCGAAGCCACACGAGATACTTCAGCAAATCCAATTACTGATGCTAGCGAAGTCCCTTTAATTACCTGCACCAGAAACCCGACAGTCGGTGCGATCGACATTTTAAACGCTTGGGGCAGAACAATTAACTCTAGCTGTTTAGAATAGCCAAACCCCAACGCTGATGCAGCTTCCCACTGTCCGGCGGGAACAGCCTCAATCGAGCCACGCCAGATATCTGCTAGAAATGAACTGGTAAAAGCTGTCAACGCAATGGTAGCTGCTACAAGAGGCGATAAATTTATCCCAAAAACCACCGAAGTACCGAAAAATGCCAGAAAAAGTTGTAAGAGTAAAGGTGTTCCTTGAAAGAACTCGATATAGATCAGACTTAAGCCTTTAATCCACTTATTGGGAGAAATCCGCATCAGCAGCAATAAAAAACCCACAATTCCGCCTACAACAAAGGCGATGATAGACAAGATAATTGTCCATTTTGCCGCAATCACCAAGTTAAGGAAAATCTGCGGTACTGTAAATCCATTCATTTGAGCCTGCCAATTAACTATCGTCGATACTGTGCAAACTTAAAAAATCGCCGTTCAATCAGATAGGAAATTCCTTTGATAATCCAAACGATCGCCAAATAAATCAGCGATATGGCAAAGTAAATCTCAAAACTGCGAAAACTCCGAGAATTGAGAAAATCTCCTGCAAAGGTTAAGTCCTCAGTAGCAATCTGAGACACAACACTCGTAAATAACACTGCCAAAATCACCTGTCCGATCAAGGCAGGATAAATATTCGCTAAGGCCGGCATCAGAATGATGTACCGAAACACAGCTATTTTGTTAAATCCCAGTGCCATTCCTGCTTCTGTTTGACCTTTGGTAATGCTCTCGACTCCCGCCCGCACAATTTCGGTCGAATAAGCACCAAAATTTAAAGCCAGTGACAAAATTGATGCTTGCTCTGCCGTTAACTTAATACCCAAATTTGGCATCCCAAAGAAGATAAAAAACAGTTGGATGATATAGGGGGTATTCCGAATCAGCTCCACGTAGGCTAGAGCGATCGCATCCTGAATTTTGTTACCAGAGGTTCTACAGACGGCACCAATAATGCCGATGACTAGACCGAATGCGATCGCGATCGCTGATATCCTGAACGTCGTTAATGCACCTGCAAAGAGCAAAGCAAGATTATCCCAGACAATTGAGAACTCAAACTGATAATTCATAAGTATTTGGGTTCAGATAAGGGATTAGAGGCTTTATTCCTCTCTGGGTTCTACGTCCCTCTGCCTAAAGGAGGGGGAGTTGGGGAAACAGTTTTAGTTATGTAATTAGATCTTGGTGAAATTATTGTGTACAGTATGCAAGCTTTGATCGATCGCTTCTGTTACGTTGATTACATTCCCACGTAATCCTACTATTCATGCTCCGATGACACCCTGTGCCATAATTATTACCTATAATCTTGCGGAGATTGAAGCTATCCAATCGGTAAAATATTATGAGCGAACTCGTCTGCCGAATTCCAACTTGCAGCTTTTCCACTTCTGCTTCCGCCGACAAGTCCATGCCCAACAAAACAAGCACAAGCATAGGCTTCTGCTTCATACCAGTTAAATTGACAGACAGGACGATCTGCTACATCCCAGACATCCTAGTATAGCCACTGCTAGCAATCCTCAGACTATAAGAAGTTGCGCAGCAGGTCAAAGTATGCTTACCAAAAAGGTCGATCGACAATTCAATGCAATGAAATGTGATTATTTGTAGCTGGGGGGGTGACTTTCGAGGCCTAGGAGATAGACTGTTGGGAGGGTTGCAGCCCGCATACCTTGTCGATCAAAGCGGCGTTTAGAAGGAGTTAACTTCATTAACTGTTCCACATCTTCAGAATATTGTCCCTTGATAATTAACCCACTTCTCTCCCGCTTGCGCCAACACCAAATGTACTCCGTCTTCGATATCTTTTTTTATGCTTTTTACGGCTAGATCCATATTTTTGTATCTGCTTTTTGCTCAGTTCAGTGCCTTCAAATATTGCCTCCCGGTAGGCGATCGTCACGAGCTGAATCATGTTAAAAAGTCGGTTTCCTTTGAGGCTAATTCCTTCAATATCGTAGCCTCCTGTTTGACAATCTCGGAACATTTATTCAATCCCCATCTGCTGAGAAGCATTGATTGGTGCTGGCAATGATCCCCCTTCTGTGAGAATAAACCGTTCGGCTGACGCTCACGGCGAAGCCAAGCCTCATTAACCTTCGTCGATCCCCAGAGTTTATTTGACACTTACAAGCAACATTAAAGCCGGTGGCAGGTAGAGTTTTTTTAAGTATTTTTTTATGAATTTATAAAAATTTTCCTCGTACTACTAACTCATCTAACCGCTGAAAAACTAAATGTTCTGTTTCGATAACATATTTTTTGTTTACAAAAAAATATACACCCTTTTCAAGCAAGCCAGTTTGCCAAATCGACAGAACAAAATTAACGGTATCCCAAAACGATGACTTTATATTCCAATACGGTTCACTTAATACTGTTTATGCTTGGAGAACCCCTCGCAACCCCCGAATCGTTGCGGGAGTAGGGGTTGACTTTAAGAGCATTCTTCCCCCTTTTTTTAGGGGGGTTAGGGGGGATCGGTCTTAATCGGTCTTAACCCAAGCGTATTGCTTTATATTCTGAAAATAATGGTAAAACTTGCTGTAGATTTGTGGTCTGTTCCTCGAAGTTGCTGTTTGCCAATTTTGCCAACAACGACCAGTATAATAAAATTGCTCTTCGCTCCCTTATCGAGGCTAACAATAAATAGATTAATGCACCCCCATTGACACAGGATCGATTGCGATTGACAAAGTTTGACCAATACGGCAATAAGTAGTCAACCAATAAGTAATTAATAGGAACCAAATTATTAAGATCGTTAAGTTCGGTAAATCCAAAAATCTTATTCCACTTCCGTCGCCGACGGCTCGACGCTCGCGAAGGCCGAACGTCTGAGCTTCGCCGAACGTCTTTCGCCTGTAACGCCGGCTAGGAAATACCCGTGCGGGCCGCTCTAATCTAACTTGTTTTTCTGATTGTATCAAGGATAGCAAAATTGTCATGACAAGAAACTGATCCAAGCTCAGTTGTTTTTGTAAATGAGTCTGATATAATGTTGATCGCATTATTTTTTGGGATAAGCAAGTGTGTAACAATTCTGCTGCCTATCTTTTTTGAGCAGAGATTGGCTCAATGCTTACGAACTCTGGGTTTCAGGCTGGTTGTTACCCATCTGGTTAAATTCTTGATTTGCTCTAGAAACGACGCAAGAAGAAGTATTTGTACAACGGCCTCCTTGGTGTAGGATTTTAGAAAATAGAGAGAGTAGTATGAAAATTGCATTAGTTCATGATTACTTAACACAACCCGGTGGGGCAGAGCGTGTATTTGAATTGCTGTGTAAACGCTACCCCAATGCTGATATTTTCACATCTCTGTACGAACCTAAACGAACTATTGATCTAGGCGAACGTGAAGTTCGCACAACTGTACTTCAGAATGTTCCAGGGGCAAGTAAGAATTTTAGGCTAATGGCTCCATTTTATTTTTCAGCCTTTCGAGCCTTGGATCTACAAGACTACGATCTGATTATCAGCAGTACCACGAGCTTTGCTAAAGCTGTGCGAAAAAGAGCAGGAGCAACACATATTTGTTTCTGTCACAATGTCACCCGTTTTTTGTGGGATACAACAACTTATCTTCGAGACTATGCTACCTATCGAAATCTTTCTGGTATGCTCGAACCTATTTTTCAGCAAATGAGAAAAGCGGATCTAGATTCAGCTCAGGAACCTGATTTTTACATTGCTAATTCCAGCACGGTTGCCAGTCGTATCCATAAATTTTATGGAAAGCAATCAGTTGTGATCAACTATCCCATTGACACCAAAAAATTTATTTTTTCCCAAGATAAGGAGGACTTTTATTTGACCTCAGCTCGTCTTCTTGGTTACAAACGCATTGATGTAATTATTGAAGCATTCAATTGGCTGGGATTGCCATTATTTATAACGGGTGATGGCCCAGAGCGAGAGCGTCTTGAGTCGAGAGCTTTAAAAAATATTAAATTTCTCGGTCATGTCAGCGATACAGAACGCAGTCAGTTGATGTCTAAAGCTCGTGGTGTTATTGTTGCTGCGTTGGAAGACTATGGCTTAGTTCCAGTGGAAGCTAATGTTAGTGGAACGCCCGTAATTGCCTATGGTAAGGGTGGTGTATTAGATACTCAGATCCCCGGTAAGACAGGGCTCTTTTTCAATCTACAGACACCTGAAGCGATTCACACAGCAGTAGTTGAGTCAAGTAAGATTGCATGGGAGTACGAAAAAATTAGAGACCATGCGATCGGTAACTTTTCCGAAGAAGCTTTCTTTGAAAAAGTAGAGGGGGTGATTGAGGAAGTTTGCAGCCGTCCTCAGAAATAAATATAATTGGTTTAATAGGTTTATGACCGAGGCGTAGAAGTGACTGAAAACAATATCAACTCAATTGCTGAAACAGAAGCGGGCTATGGAGAACTGTTTGCAGTTCTAATCCGCAGGCGCTTTTGGTTGTTAAGTGTTTTGTGTATTGTCTTGGCTGCTGCCACTGCAAAAGCGTTGAAGGAAAAGCCTACCTATAAAAGCTCTATGCAGATCTTGGTAGAATCTAATTATCAAGGCAAAAAAAATAGTAAAACAGATAATCAGTTTGCTGATTCTAATGTTGAGATAGACAATGCTACTCAGCTTAGTCTGATGCAAGGTTCTCAGCTCATCCAAAGGGCGGTGAAATTGCTGCGTCCTGAGTATCCAGGGATTGATGTAGAGGAGATTAAAAAATCCTTAGTCGTCACTCAAGTGGCCGATGAGAAGGCAAAAACCGAGACTAAGATTTTTGAAGCAACTTACACGGCTAATAATCCGACCCAAACCCAGAAAGTGCTACAAGTAATGCAACAGGTTTATCTGGATTACAACCGAGAACAGCAGAGACTACGTTTAACTAAAGGTCTGACCTTCATTGATGAACAATTACCCAAGGTTCGTAAGAACGTGGCTCAAGTTGAGGCAACCTTAGAAGAGTTTCGCAAAAATCAAAATCTGATTGAGCCGGAAGCACAAGCAAAAGCTCTGACTGAGGCAATTAACAACATTCAGCAGGAGCGACGGACAAACCAGGTAACTAGAAGGGATCTTCAGGCTCAATACGACTCTTTGCAGCAACAACTTGCGAGTTCTCCGCAGGAAGCGCTCGTTGCGACACGACTAAGTCAGTCTTCTCGTTATCAAGCCTTACTCAACGAAATCCAAAAGACAGATTTAGCCATCGCCCAGCAACGGATACGTTTCACTGACAAAAACCCAGTTGTTCAAAAGCTACTCTCGGAGCGCAGCCAGCAACTAAGTCTCTTGCAAGCAGAAGGGCAACGTACTACACCAGAAGGTGATTCTCAGCTCCCGGATACGGGAAAAAGCCTTTTGAAAGAAAGGCAACTCGGTGCAACTGACTTAAATCTCGCTACTAAACTTCTGGAGATTCAGACCAACTTAAAAGGCTTAACAGCACGCGACGAAGCACTAGCAAAAAAAGAGCAGCAGCTCCGTGTAGAACTCGATCGATTTCCTAATCTATTGGCTAAGTACACTCGTCTACAAACAGACATACAGCTCAAGCGTGAAACATTTCAACAATTAGAGAAAGCACGGCAGGACTTAAGCCTGGAAATTGCCCGAGGTGGATTTGATTGGCAAGTTGTTGAAATACCGCAACCCGGTACAAAGAGTACTTCCAAAAAACAGCAGAACATTATGCTGGGTATCGTAGTTGGGTTGTTCTTGGGTGTTGCTGTGGCTTTTGCTCGCGATATGTTAGATGATTCTGTTCATAGCTCGGCTCAATTAACAAAATTGGTTCCCTTACCTCTACTAGGAATGACTCCACAGCTACCCCAGAAAAAGAAGCACAAACCAATCATTAAGCTACCTTTCGGCAAGTGGCAAGCTTCCGCTGCTTGGGGAAGCGAACCAATCATCAAGCTACCTTTCGGCAAGCCTGAAGATATGGCGCCTTGCACGATAGAAGTAATTCATAGTCCACCTGCTTGGGAATCCTTTGACCTAATTTATAAGAACATTCAACTTCAACATCCTGGTTCGACTTTCAGTCCTTTAATTATTACCTCAGCATTGGAGGGTGAGGGAAAATCAACAATCGCATTAGCTTTGGCCATTAGTGCTGCGCGTCTACATCAACGGGTACTGCTAATTGATGCTGATTTCCGTCAGCCGATGCTGCATAAACAGCTCAATCTCCCTAATGAGTATGGGCTTTCAACTCTGCTAGAAAGTAATACTACAGTGCCAATACGCAGTCATATTCCAATATCAGACCTATATATTGATATTTTGACTTCCGGAGCTATACCCAAAGATCCAGTAAATCTATTAAGTTCTCCTCAAATGCAGAAATTAATGGCAGGATTTGAGAAGACTTATGACTTAGTTCTGCTGAATACACCTCCCATTTTAGGGATGGTAGATACTCTGCTGGTTGCATCTTGTTGCCGGGGGGTACTGTTGGTCACACGCATTGACCGGGTGACAAAAACCGCACTCACTGAGACTACAGCCATGCTGAACAAGTTAAATGCGATCGGGATAATCGCGAATGGAGGTATTAGTCTCAAAAAGGGTAAGATACGCCCTGTGAAGTCATAGAAACGTTTCTGTGAACTGAAGCTCGGCCGCCTGAGGGGGTAACAGCGCCTCTGAAACCTTTATGGGTCAATCCTTGAGCCTATGACTTACTGCTTAATCCTGAAAAAATGATGGTTTCTTGACAAACTTATTGACAAAGTATTGACTTGCTCGGAAAGTGTGTTATAAGAGAAGCGGGATTGTACTTAAGTAATCCCCTCTCTAGGGAGATTGTAATTTCTGGGTGATTTTACTGTACCAAGAATCATTAGTAAGATTAGTGTCAGGTAATAAAAACCTATGCCCAACTCAACACTCTCAAATTCACACATCTATTCTTCTGTAGAGCAACAGCATTCAAGCAATTATTTACCTCACTGCCTTCTTAAGTGGCGACAGGGACAGTTATTCGTCAGTCTCGGATCGCAGAGCAAACAGCCTTATATCTCGGCGTTTGAGACTCAGCAACAGCTAGTAGAATGTTTGAAGTCATCTCCGGTACGACTGGTTTGCCTCCATTCAAACCTAGGTGAGGCAACGCTGAAGCTCTGGGCTGATGCCTGCGAGCAAGCTAACAAACCCGTGTTTCTACGGGGGAGTATTCAAAAAACATTTCAAAAGCAAAGCACACTTAGTCCCCAGCTCAAGCAATGGATGGACTCCGTTTCCGCCTTTGTTTTGATTTTATTGTTCAGTCCGATTATTCTGGCGACAGCTATATCGATCCACCTCTATTCACCAAAGCCGATTTCCCCTAAGCAATGGTACGTTGGCACAAAAGGCAAGTTATTCGGGCTTCTAGAGTTTCGCACGACAGTAGCGAATGACGATTCTCCTGCTACACATTTAATTCGTTGGATGTGTAAGTACAACCTGGATAAGTTACCACAGTTGTTGAATGTGCTACGGGGTGACATTAGCTTAAAGGATTCATTCTATCCTTTGACTATATCGGAGGCAGTCAATCTCAGGTTGGAAAGTTAACAATAGGTGAGTACATTATTAGACATCTCCCATAATTCTTGTGGAGTAAGCATCCTGCCTCCCCTTAACAGGCTTTTTGGGATATGTCTATTGGAAATTGCAGAAGCTCAGATTCAGGGAAACAATTCAAATCAGGTTGATTTAGTTGTAGATCAACATAGCCAGTGAAAACTCCAACTATTGAGATGTAAATAGGTGAAAAATGAAAAGAATTTTAGTTACTGGTGGAGCAGGTTTTATCGGTTCTGCTACAATAGCTGAATTCCAAAAGCATGGTCATGATATTTATGTTATTGATGACTTATCCTTTGGAAATAGAGATTTTTTGACAATTCCTGATACGTATTTTCATAAGCTTGATATTTTGAACGAAGATGGCTTAACCGAAGTTATTCATAAAGTCGAGCCAGATTGGATTATTCATCTGGCAGCCATACACTTTATTCCCTACTGCAATCAACATCCTTTCAAGTCGAGTAACATTAACATACAAGGGACTATCAACGTATTAAGCGCGGCGAAAAGCTTAAAAAATTTAGAAAAGATGTTTTTTGCTTCGACAGCAGCAGTTTATCCCATTTGTGACCATGCTATCCCAGAAACTCAGCAAACGAACCCTCTAGATATTTATGGGTTATCTAAACTAGCTGGTGAACATTTGATGAATGAATTTTATCTCCAAACATCTATTCCTACAGTAGTTTGTCGGTTTTTCAATGCGTTTGGTCCGAATGAAACAAATCTACACTTAATCCCTGAAATTCAAAGACAAGTTAATTCGGGTCTAAGAACTATTGAGCTGGGCAATCTCGAACCAAAACGAGATTTTATCCATACGTATGATATGGCAAGAGCCATTTTTATGCTGCTTGATAAGTTTGATTCTGGAATTGATGTATTTAACTTAGGGAGAGGTCAAGAATATTCGGTAATAGATGTAGTAAAAGAATTTGAGAACCAACTGGGAGAAGAAATTACGATCGAAGTGGAGCGGTCGAGAGTGAGAAAAGTAGAGCGAATGCATTTACTGGCTGATATCTCTAAACTTAAAGCCTTTATGAACTGGGAACCTAAAATTAGTCTTAGCGAGGGTATTAAAACTTTACTGAAAACGTAATCTAATTTATGAAAAATAAATTATGCTGCTGATTTAATTGAAATTCAAAATCAAACGTGATGGAGGTAAAACCAATGAGTCAAGCGAAGAAAAAGATTCTGTTTCACTTACCAACTCTAATCGATCCCCGCAATTACAACGGAAGACAGGGTAGAATTTTAGGGGTTTTAAAATATTTTAGGGAGCGAAAAGAGTTTTTTGAAGTGCATGGTGTAGGTGGCAATGAATTTGGATTTCCTCAATGGAGTTCGGAACAAAGAAAAGAAATATTAAATTTTATAGATAACGTGTTTATATACGAAGGTGAGCGTAACCTATGTGACTTCGTATATACTCGAAGCCAAAGCTTCTATTATCAAAAACTATTACGGCAACAATTACCTGTCGATTCTGATTACTTAGCTCCTCCCGGTTATGTTGAATTTGTTCGGCATTTAGTCGATCAAAATAAATACGATTTTATTTGGATTAATGTCCTGGACTATGCTCATTTAGCAGCAAAAAGCAAATTGGGGGTTCATAGTATAATTGACCTGCATGATATTACCTCCAATTTCCGCCTGGTTAGGAAAAATATCTCTTATTCTAAAGGATTGAAATTCGACTATGAGTCCAATTTTGGTTGGGAGATTAAACTAATTAATAAATTCGATCGGGTGATTATTGATGCTCAGGATGAGAGGACAATTCTTAGCTCACACCTCCCGTCCGAAAAGTTATGCTTAGTTCCAACTTTAATTGAAGGGTTGAGTTATGAGTCAAATATAGTTCCTTATCAAAGCAGAGAGTTTAAGTACGATCTGCTGTTTGTTGGTTCTAATAATCAACCGAATAAGGAGGGTCTAACTTTTTTCCTTAATTCAGTTTTCCCTGAGATTGTTCGCCGTAAACCTGATACTCGGCTGATAATTGCTGGCAAGATAATCCAAGATCTTCAAGTTGATGCCTCTTTTAAAGAAAATGTTGATTGCTTGGGATACGTTCCGGATTTAGCAGAGATTTACTTCAAATCGAGAGTGGCAATTTGTCCCTTAATAACTGGGGCTGGTACTAAATTTAAGCTTGTAGAAGCAATGGCTTATGCAATGCCGATCGTTGCTACTAAAATTTCTGCTTCTGCACTCAGCTTGATCGATGGGGTAAATGCATTCGTTACAGACGATCCAAGGGTATATGCTGAACAAATTCTCTGCTTACTTAATGAACCAGAATTAGCTCAAAAGATTTCCCAAGAGGTTGCTATAACCTTTAAGAACGAACACTCAAGTTCAGCGGTATACTCAAAACTTGATGAGATATTGGGTAGATCCCCGTCTCAATCAGAATGCAATGCTGGGAATTTGAAGTTGTGATGATTTTATTAACTGTCTCTACAGATTTAGCAAACATCTCATTCTGGATTAAATAAATGTAACCCGATCTATTGACTTGTCTGTTAGTTGAGCGCTATCTATCATACTGTTAGACAATGAAATCACAAAAGAGTATGCCTACAAAAAATCATGTTTTATCGTCAAAAGGAAATTTAGCCTACTTTAAGGCTTTGCGTCCAAGACAATGGACAAAAAATCTAATTGTCTTTGCTGCACCTCTGTTTGCCTTTAGCATCAATTTACAATCACTACTAGGTAGCCTGTTGGCTTTTGCATTATTTTGTGGAGCCTCTAGTAGTTTCTATTTAATTAATGATATTATCGATGTCGAAGCCGATCGTCAACATCCTGTCAAAAGTCAGCGACCGATCGCCTCTGGATTAGTTAGTATTCCCGTCGCGACAGGAATAGCCGTTTTGCTATTAGGTAGCGTTTTGACTATTAGCTGGTTAAGAACTCCTCAGTTAGGTGCAAGCCTTACCGCTTATGCCTTATTGCAAGTTGCTTATAATCTGCGACTTAAACGGACAGTGATTTTGGACATTGGTGCGATCGCCACCGGATTTGTTCTCAGAGCCTTCGGTGGTGCAGCAGCTACAGGTGTTACTTTATCATCTTGGTTTCTACTCTGCACGGCAATGCTGGCATTGTTTTTAGGGATTGAGAAGCGTAAAGCAGAACTGCGATTGACACAACTCAAAGGTATCAAACCTCGTTCTGTCCTCAAACGCTACTCTTTAACAATGTTGAGTCGCATGGAAAACGTTGTTACTTCTAGTACAGTTGTATCTTATGCACTTTGGAGTTCAGGCCCCTATATGCGTGGAGCATCCACTTCTTGGATGCTACTGACATTACCATTTGTACTATATGGCATTTTTCGCTATCAACTACTAAGCGAGCCCCAGGAAACTTCTCTCAACAGTGATAGTAATATTGAGCAAGGAGGAAGCAGTGAAAGACCTGAAGAAGTTTTATTAAAAGACGTACCAATACTACTCACGGTCATCGGTTGGGTGTTCACCTGCTTTACGATTTTGTGGCTAAAACATCAAGCACTAATCGACTAAAAGTTTCAATACCAAAATTTGGGGAATAGGCAAATGGGAAATTTAAAGAATTGGTTGCTCGAGTTACGCCAGATAGGAATCAAAAGAAAACTTCATACATTGGCACACCGAGCCGATGGAGTAGCTCAAATCGAGATTGACTGCTTGAGGGAATCTGGCATTAAAGGAATCATTCTCGATCTAGACAACACGATCGTCTCTGAAGACGATCGGTATTTATCTCCTGGCGCAGAAGAGTGGATTACACAGACAAAATTGGCAGGGTTGCATTTTTTTATTCTCTCAAATGGGAAACGACACTATCGAGTCAAATATTGGTCTCATCGTCTAAACATTCAGGCTATTAGTCCAGCAAAAAAACCTTTTCCTTCTGCATTTCACCGGGCAATTGCTGGTATGCAACTCAACCCCAAACAAGTAGTAGTGATAGGTGATAGTTTACATACTGATGTTTTAGGAGCATGGCTTTCTGGGTGTTTGTGTATCCAGGTTGCCACACTACCACATCCGCCTAGATGGTGGGAAAAAATTGCCGGAAAATGGGTACAGAAACCTTATCCCAACATTGGCAAACTTGGGAAATTTGATGCTGTCTTTGAATACAAAAGCTTCTTGTAGGTAATGATTTATATCAAGCAACATCAAATAAATTAAGCAATCAGAGTAGTTGACTTTATTTCATCATAATGTATATAATTTATGCGCTCGCAATTCTTTGCCAGCGATAGTTTAAGCCCTTACAATCTTCTGTGAATCCCTGGAATCCCTTAGAGAGCTTTGACATAATGCCTAAAACTCAGTTTGCCATCAATTCTTTATCGACAATCAAAATTTTATTCCTTGTATTACTACTGTTAGGGATATTTTTTAGATTCGTTAATCTAGACAAAAAAGTTTACTGGCGTGACGAGGCACTTACTTCATTGCAAATCTCTGGCTATACTCAAAAAGAGTTTATCCAGCAAGCGTTCAATGGGCAAGTTATTACTCCTGAAGATTTACAGAAGTATCAGCGTATTGGTCCCGAAAAATCCCTAACAGATACTATTAATGCTTTTGCAACGGAGACCCCGGAACATCCACCTCTTTATTACATAATGCTACGGTTATGGACGCAGACTTTCGGTAATTCTGTGGCAATCATCAGAAGCCTATCTGCTTTGATAAGTTTGCTGGCATTTCCCTGCATTTACTGGCTATGTATGGAACTATTTGACTCTTCTCTTGTAGGATGGATGGCTGTTGGGTTGATAGCGGTATCACCATTTCACGTACAATACGCCCAGCAAGCACGAGAGTACAGTTTTTGGACAGTAACAACCTTACTATCAAGTGCTGTATTGTTACAGGCAATACGGGTAAAAACTAGAGTTAGCTGGGCAATTTATGCAGCGACGCTAGCGATCGGACTATATTCTTACTCTTTCTTTGTATTTGTTGCAATTGCACATGGTTTATATGTTTTAATAACTTCAAATTTCAGATTTACCAAGACACTGATTTCTTATTTTGCAGCATCGACCGTAGGATTTATAACTTTTATACCTTGGATTTGGACTACTATCTATCACTTGCCTGAAGTAAAACGCTCAATGGAATGGACTAATGAAAAATCAACTTTATTAGACTTGTTAAAAATGTGGTTCAGTAATATGAGATTAATATTTTTCGATTTTGAAATTCCTAAAATACCATTTTTTAGTTTATTCTATTTATTAGTTTTATGTATTACTGTCTTGATTTGCTATTCAATTTATTTTCTATGCCGTCACACCCAAAAACAGGTTTGGCTGTTTGTATTAATATTAATCCTTTCTAATTCTTTACCTTTAATGTTACCCGATGTAATTTTAGGGGGAACCAGGTCAATAAGTGCTCGATATTGGATTCCTTGCTATTTAGCCATTCACCTATCTATCGCTTACCTTTTTGCTACTAAAATTGCCTCGGTCGAAATTTCACAACCCAGACATTTTTGGAAAATAATCATAGCTATTGTCATTTCAGGTCAAGTTTTAGCCTCTGCGGTGGATGCTAACACAAAAGTGTCTATAAGTAATCCATCTCAGAATGATAAAGTAAGTCAGGTTATTAATCAAACTAATTACCCGCTTGTGGTGAGTAGTAATTATAAATATAACCCTACTGAATTATTATCTTTGAGTTATTTACTTGATTCAAAGGTGCGACTTCAGTTAGTCAAGAGCTCTGATTTGCCCGAGCTTCCTAATAAATTTAGTGATGTGTTTGTTTACAGCCCTTTCGGCTTACCTCCACTATGGCAAGATGAATTACCAAAAAAATATAACCTAGAGCCTGTTCAGGAGTTAATAAAATTGTGGAAGTTAACAAAAATAAATTGAAATCGGGAGCAATTAGAGGAGTGTCTGTAAGTTTATAATTTAAAAAATTTATCACTATTTCTAGATTGGTCCAAAATTTATGGTATAAAATAGCTATAACTTATTGATTAATATCAATCAAAAAATATGCACCTAAAAATTCCTACTTCAGTTAATGGTCTGATAAAAAATACAATTTTTTGGCAGAATAATTACCTGTTCCTGCGAGAATTCAAATACTTTCCTAAAGTTGTAATCTTAGCTCTAGTATTTTCATTCCTGGCAGCGACTTTTGAAGGAGTTGGTATTGGGTTTCTGCTTTCGTTTTTACAAAGCTTGACGAATCCTGATGCAGCACCGATTAAGACAGGAATCGGCTGGTTTGATGTTTGGGTTTTGGGAGTCAATACATCTGCTACCAGCCGGTTCTACCGAATATCAGCTTTAATATGGTTGAGTACCTGGACACGCGCATTGTTTAACTATTTGGCGTATACTTATACGGAAAATTGTCAACTTAATTTGATGGATCGGCTCCGCAAACAGATTTTTGAACAACTTCAGGCTGTGAATCTGAGTTACTTTGCGACGACCAAATCAGGAGAATTGATTAATACAATTACCTCGGAAATAGAAAAATTTAAGAACATTTTTAATGGCAGTGCTTTCTTGTTCACTAGGGGGCTAACGATCGCCATTTACCTGATGTCGATGATTTTGATTTCGTGGCAGTTGTCACTCATTTCAATAATGCTATTCACTCTGATGGCTGTAGGCTTGTCCACGTTGAATAAGCGAGTCCGTGAAAGAAGTTTTGAAATATCAACTGCTAATGGAAAATTTACCACAACAGCTATAGAATTTATCAGTGGAATTAGGACAATTCAGTCATTTGCTACTCAGGATTTTGAGCGAAAGCGTTACTACAAAGCTAGTGAAGATTTTGTCGGCGCTTCTGTAAGAATTATTCGGTTTTGGGCAATGGTAAAGCCTCTGGCAGAAGGCATAGCAACTACAATTTTAATTGGTATGATTCTTGTAGCATTCACTGGTGTTTTAACGAATAGTCCCCTGAAAGTAGCTTCATTACTAACTTTTCTCTTTATGCTGGTGCGCTTAGTTCCAATTATCCAGGATGTCAACGGAACCAGAGCAATTATTAGTAGTTTGCACGGCTCAGCAGAGAACATCAAAGAGCTTTTAAGAACGGATAATAAAACATATTTTCAAAATGGCAAAATAGAATTTTCAGGCTTAAAGCACTCGATTGAGTTTATCGGTGTAGATTTTGGCTACGATACTAATGATTTGGTTCTCAAAAACATCACGCTATCAATTGAACGAGGAAGGATGACAGCGCTGGTAGGAGCTTCCGGTGCTGGCAAAACAACTTTGGCTGACCTGATTCCTCGATTCTACGATCCAACAGAAGGGAAGGTGCTGATTGATGGCATCGATCTACGACAGTTTGAGATCAACTCTCTGCGACAAAAGCTGGCTATAGTAAGTCAGGATACTTTCATTTTTAATACTTCGGTTCGGAACAATATTGTTTATGGAAAAGAAGGCGCAACAGAACAGGAAATTCAAGAAGCAGCTCGACTCGCCCATGCCCTAGAATTTATTCAAGATATGCCTGAAGGATTTGAGACTCAACTCGGAGATAGGGGGGTACGATTGTCGGGCGGTCAACGCCAACGGATTGCGATCGCTCGTGCTTTGTTGCGAAATCCAGAAATTTTAATTTTGGACGAAGCAACCAGTGCCTTAGATTCTGTATCAGAGCGATTGATTCAGGAGTCAATAGAAAAGCTTTCTGTAGGTCGTACCGTAATTGCGATCGCGCATCGTCTATCAACTATTATGCGAGCCGACAAAGTTATTGTACTCGAGCAGGGAGAAATCGTAGAGCAAGGAACCTACAATGAATTGCTGGCGCTACGCGGCAAACTTTGGGATTATCACCAAATGCAAAATCAATGAGGTGATACAGAAGGACAGAAAAAATTCAACCACTTTTACAAAGGAATAAAGATATGAGTGCAACTCAAAACCTTTCAAAAACTAGAAATCCAGGTTACATGATTCAGTTAGATGCCCTTAGAGGAATAGCTGTATTTGCTGTAATGCTTGAACACTTTGTAACAAGCAATGTTTCGGGTTCTATTCTATCTTATTTGAAACCAATCCTCCATTGGGGTACATCAGCAATTACACTTTTTTTTGTACTTAGCGGTTTCTTGATAACTGGTATTCTCCTCCGGTGTAGAGATACAATCAAATCAAATAACCAAAGTATCGGATTTACACTTAAAAGATTTTATATACGGCGTTTTTTACGGATATTTCCTATTTACTATTTAACCCTTGCTGTCACTGCTATTGGCTTCAATCAAGTTAGAAGTGTCTTTTTTTGGCACTTGACTTATACAACCAACATTATGGTTCTAATCCGAGGTGAATGGGATGATACTTCAAGCCATTTTTGGTCATTAGCGATGGAGGAACAATTTTATATAATTTGGCCGTGTGTGATGCTATTTTTGCCTAAAAAATACTTGTTAAAAGCTATTTTAATAACCATTGGTTTGGGAGTAGTCTCTAAGTTTATATGCTATGGATTTAACTTCAATGAAGTCCAGATTCTTGTTTTCCCTCTTGCATCTATGGATTCACTTGCACTAGGTGCTTTACTCGCATTCTACAAATACAACCACGAGCAATTTAAGCAAAATCAGCAGATTTTATGTAATTTAGGATTATGGGTTTGCTTACCATTACTTGTTTTGTTTAATAATATAGCGCTATTTAATATGCTGGTTAGACCAACCGTTTTGGGAATTTTCTATGTATGGTTAATCAGTCGGGCATCGGAAGGCTTTAGCGGTCTTCCTGGAAAGTTTTTGGAACTGAAACCTCTTGTATTTCTCGGAAAAATTAGTTATGGAGTCTATCTTTACCATGTATTCCTAAATCCAACCTTTGCGAAAGCCTATGAGTTGAATTTATTTTCTCAAATTCCGCTACCGCTTGAGGTTTTATTAAAAATGATAATTACACTGGCGATCGCAATACCATCTTGGCTATTGTTTGAAAAACCGATTAATAACTTAAAACGCCACTTTAGTTATAAAAAAAGTACGATCTAGCAATTCCGTGGCTCAAAATACTCTGACACTCTACGAAAAAGCCCTTTCTAAAAAGCGAGGAGAACAATGAAATCCCTATCCCCATCTCAGCTATTTCATAAATATCAAGCAGATGTTTGGTTAGTGCTCAGCCTCATATTTTTCACTGGTTGCACTTCTTTTGCCGCAGCACAGTTAGTTAATCCTCTAGTCTTTAATGTCACGGACATTTGGTTTGATAGTGATATCAATAAAAGCTTCTTCCGAATGAGTGACTCAAATTACAACCATGCTACAATTTCAGCTCATCCTCTGTATGCATTGTTTAGTTGCTTGCCAATATTAGCAATCCTAACAATCTTTCATTTGGAACCTATTACAGGTATCAGAGCATTTATTTCTGTAGTTTCTGGGCTTTTCATTGGAACAATATTCATCCTCTTCAGGTTGCTAGGCTACCAAAAAATTGATGCAGCAATTTTTAGTATTTTGGCATCCATAACCGCAGCCGCAAGATTTTGGTTTGTTGTCCCAGAATCGTTCTTATTTGGAGGAGAGACTATTTTACTTGTGTACTGTCTTGTTACAGTAGCAGATTATCGTCAACTTTCTCCTTACTGGTATATGGCTGCGAATGTTTTAACCGTAGGTATAACAATCACAAATTTGATGGCAGGAATCATAGCGACTATTTCAGGAAATCGATGGAAACAATGTTTGAAAATTTTTGCTGGTGCTTTTGTTCTATTCATACTGTTAGCTACTATCCAAAAAATCTTCTTTCCAACTGCCGCGTTAAGAGCAATTTTTACTAGAGGAGCAGCAGAGCAAACGGACTATTTATACTGGCCTTCAAATATCTCTATGGTGTTCAAGAGATACAGTGTTTTCCTCTTCCATTCCATTGTGATGCCCTCTATTGAGATCATTAATAGTAATTGGGTTGGTTCATCGGGAGGTCAAGTATTGAGTATTCAGACATCAGGTATAGGCTCAGGTGGCGGGTGGGGGAAAGTTGCAACTGTTACTTGGGGAGGGTTATTAGCACTAGGATTGTATGCACTTTTTTCCGTAAAGCAGCATCCTCGATTAAGATTAACCCTTGGGTTGACGCTACTCGGACAGCTATTACTTCATACCATTCATGGTTTTGAAATATTTCTGTATTCATTGCATTATGCTCCTTCATTAGTAATATTAGTGAGTCTCGGCGTACTCACAAAACTACGACCTGTTGTGCTGGGATTAGCATTGATTCTCATCGTGACAGCAGGAATTAATAATGCGGTTCAATTTTCCAATGCAGTCGATATTCTTCAACGTGCTCATATCGTTGGTCCGGAGAAAGTTCTATTACGTTAACTGACTGAATCTTCGTTCGCGTTTATAATTTTGAAAGTCGCAGAGTCAGCAATGAAATAGAAACGATTCCTCAATACTCTCACATGAGTCAATAGTGTTTACGTATGAAAATTTGCATTGTTACACACAAAGTCATGAAAGGTGATGGTCAAGGTCGGGTCAACTATGAAGTTGCGTGGGAAGCTATTCGTCGTGGTCATCATGTTACCTTATTAGCAAGTAGCGTAGACATAGAATTGCAAAAACATAGCCTGGTTAAATGGATTTCTATTTCAGTTAAAGGATATCCAGTGCAACTTCTCCGCGAATTAGCTTTCTCCACCCAAAGTGCTTGGTGGTTAAATCAGCACCTAAAAGAATTTGACCTCATCAAACTTAACGGTGCCATCACTTCGGCTAGGGGAGATGTGAATGCAGTGCATTTTGTCCATAGTTCCTGGTTACGATCGCCAGTCAATCTTTCAGCACAAAATCTGAGCTTGCGAAGCATCTACCAGCGGTTTTACACTGCCTTAAATGCTGATTGGGAAAAAAAAGCCTTCGATCGGGCGAAAGTAGTAGTAGCCGTTTCTGAGAAAGTCGCCCAGGAATTAATTGCGATTGGTGTCCCGCGAAATCGCATTCGGACGATCTTAAATGGCATTGATTTACAAGAATTTTCCCCAGGTATTGTCAGCAGGCAAAAATGGAATTTACCAGAGGAAGTGCCTCTGGCGCTATTTGCTGGGGATATTCGTACACCTCGGAAAAACTTGGATACAATCCTGCATTCCTTAGTGCAAGTTCCCCAATTGCACCTCGGAGTGGTAGGGGGAACCGCAGGTAGTCCCTATCCTGAGTTAGCGCGATCGCTAAACTTAGAAAATCGAGTGCATTTTCTAGGATTCCGGCAAGATGTCCCCGATTTGATGAAAGCAGCAGATTTTTTAGTTTTTCCGTCCCGTTACGAGCCTTTTGGTTTAGTAGTATTAGAAGCGATGGCGACAGGAATACCTGTAATTACGGCTGCTACGACGGGGGCGGCGGAGTTGGTGACACCAGACTGCGGGGTAGTTTTGCCAGACTCAGACGATACACAGGCTTTAGCTGAAGCATTGAATCAATTAGTTAAATGCGATCGGCAACAAAGACAGCAAATGGGTAAAGTAGCCAGAGCGATCGCAGAACATCATAGTTGGGCTAATATGGCAAGTAATTATGTGAATTTATTTGAGGAACTACAGCCGTGCTGACGATATCAGTTGTGATTCCCAGTTACTGTCGTCCGCAAGACTTAGCACGCTGCTTAGACGCACTCAAAAAGCAAAAACTTCCTGCCGATGAAGTCTTAGTAGTAGTTCGAGATACGGATACTGAAACTTGGACATTTGTCCAAACATTGAACCCACAATTCTTACCACTGCGAACTGCCACAGTCAGCGAGTCGGGTGTGGTAGCAGCCATGAATGCAGGAATGGATGCCGCTTGTGGAGATATCATCGCCTTTACCGATGATGATGCCACACCTCACACCGATTGGCTGGAACGTATCGCAGCCCACTTTCTGTCAGATAGCAGTATCGGTGGTGTCGGGGGGCGGGATTGGGTGTATCACGGCACTCAGTTAGAAGAGGGGGAACGCGAGGTAGTGGGACAGGTACAGTGGTTTGGACGAGTCATCGGCGGACATCACTTAGGGGTTGGAGAAGCCCGTGAGGTAGATGTGCTTAAGGGTGTAAATATGAGTTTTCGGCGAAGTGCGATCGGTCAAATGCACTTCGATCGCCGGATGCGAGGTACAGGAGCCCAGGTACACTTTGAACTAGCATTTAGTCTAGCCTTAAAACGGGCAGGCTGGAAACTGATCTACGATCCAAAAGTAGCAGTAGATCACTTTCCAGCACAACGTTTTGATGAAGATCGGCGAAATCAATTTAATGACATTGCCTCGTTCAATGCCGTACACAATGAAACTTTAGTTTTGTTAGAAAACCTACCATTGACTCGACGTACTGCATTTATATTCTGGGCAACACTTGTGGGAACGCGAGATGCCCCTGGCTTCTTACAATGGTTGCGATTCCTACCTAAAGAACGAACCTTAGCAGGACAGAAATTACTGGCATCTCTACGCGGACGCTGGCAGGCATGGGAGACATGGCAACAGTCCAATCGCTAAAAAGCTTGCTCTGTAAATCTTCTTCCTTTTTCCTTTTTCGTTCTTCCTTCTACTTACCTAGTTAAAGATAGCCCAAACATAAAAAGTAGTGAGTAATAAATCAAATGCAGGGAATTCCGAATAACTCTCGAAAACAGGGCTTTTCTCTGACACTAGAACCCCAGGCGGCTTGGATAGCAATCCTGGGACTATTACTGATTACTATCCTATGCCTTGTAGCAGGTCTTGGTAAAGTTTTAAACATTATATTTCCGGCGGGTTCTGTGGCCGTCGGCATTTTCCTATATTTGCGGTATCCTATCCTCTATATAGGTTTCACTTGGTGGGTATTTTTCCTCACACCTTTTATTCGCCGCGTGTCGGATTTTCGGAGCGGTTTTACCGATCCCAGTCCCATGTTGTTAGCCCCTCTACTGGTGGCAACGATCACCATTGTAACTTTCTACCGCAACTTTCCCAAAGCATACGATCAAGGTGGCTTACCTTTTATCCTATCTGCTATGGGTGTGTTCTATGGTTTTCTGGTTGGTCTGATTAATGGCTTACCTGTTCCGGCGATCGTCTCTCTTATAGGTTGGGTAAGCCCCATTCTGTTTGGTTTCCACCTATTTGTGAACTGGCGAGATTACCCCAGCTATCGGCAAAACATTCAGCGCACTTTTCTCTGGGGTGTGTTAGTGACAGCATCTTATGGCGTCTATCAATATTTAGTTGCACCTGAGTGGGATCGTTTCTGGCTGATACAAACCAAACTATATACCAGCATGGGAACACCAGCACCCCTTGGACTTAGAGTGTGGAGTACCATGAATGCGCCCTTACAGTTTGCAGTAGTGATGTTAGCAGGGAATATCTTGCTATTTATTGGTCAAGGCAATTTGCGTATTCCTGGCTTAGCAATTGGCATTTTGTCTATCCTGCTAACATCGGTACGCACAGTTTGGGGAGGATTTATAATATCCTTAATTACCCTGCTCGTTTCTCTAAAAGGGGGTTTTCAGATTCGTTTAATTGCTTTGATCCTGACGATCGTCCTATGTATGGTACCATTGTCTACAGTCGAGCCATTTTCCCAAGTCATTCAGTCTCGTGTAACCAGTTTGTCTAACGTTAAAGACGATCAGAGTGCAAAGGACAGAGCAAACCTCTACGGCACAACATTAAATCTTGCGCTGAGTGAGGTTATTGGTAAGGGAAATGGAACTCTTCAGCCGATTGACAGTGGAATTATCGAACTACTTCTCACCTTTGGCTGGATGGGAGCCATTCCCTATATAAGTGGGCTACTCCTAAGTTTTTACAGCCTGTTCCAAGCCTCTAAATCTAATTCCGATCCGTTTGCCAGTGCAGCTCGTGCTATTGTTGTTGGGTTCCTGCCGATGCTAGCTGGTTCAAATGTGATCGCTGGTATCTCTGGCATGGTTTTCTGGGGATTTCTGGGTATCGGCATGGCAGCTATCAAATACCATCAGCATCAAGGACGTGCTTAGAGTTTTTCAACCTTGAAGTTTAGCTAACATTCAACACATCCAAACATGATTTTTAATCATACTTCCGAGAGGAAACAATCTAATATATTACTACTGACTGCCACAATTACGCCTCCGGCTGGAGTGCCTCTTTTACAACGAGCCAATCCGCACGATCGTCTTCAAGATTACGAGAGATCACTAAAGTTTTATTTGCCACTCCTGAACCGATGTATTGATTCAATTGTCTTCGCAGAGAATTCCAATTCCGATGTCTCAGTTTTACAAAATATGGTTGATCTAGCGGGTTTCACAGATCGGGTGGAGTTTATCGTTTTTGATGGATTGGATCATCCTCCAATCTATGGTCGTGCCTACGGAGAATTCAAACTGAATGACTATGTAATGAATAATTCGCATATCATCAACAGCCCAACTCAAAATAGGGAGATACTTGTTTGGAAAGTGACAGGTCGTTATATGGTAAAAAATCTCTATCGGATCATTACCCGTAAGCCTTCAAGTTTTGACATCTACTATAATTGCCGCCATGTTCCAAAACGATGGGCAGATATGTTCTTGATGTCGTGGACAATCAAAGGCTATCAAGCTTGTCTACAAAATATGTATCACAAACTTATCGCCGACAAAGAGCAACTCATACAGCCAGAAGAAGTTTTTATCGACTTGATGGAGCAGCCTATACCAAATATCAAGATTGTACGACGGTTTAACCAGATTCCTCTAATTGATGGTTACCGAGGGTCAGATAACCAAAACTATTCTGAAGGTAAAAATTTATGGAAGTTCTATCTCCGTAGTATAGGGTGTAAGTTATTTCCGTGGCTATGGATTTAATCGGAGAAAGGCTATACGTTGATGCGGATATACTCAGTCAGGATTTTTTTGTCAAGGTAATAGTTGGTGAGGTAAACAACAGAAAATGGAAAAACAAAAAACAGTAGGATTTCTCTTGAAGCGTGTCGATTGTAATGACGGGGTTGCCTCCCATTGTCAGACTATAATTCGTGGTTTGAAAGCGCTTGGGTGGAGTGTCGTCTTGATTACGGGACCAGTGAATTATGATGCAGGTTCTGAAGACAGTTTTCAAGCACTCAAAGACTTATCAGAAGACTGGATAGTATTTGATGATATGAAACCTTTTCTTCCAACTTGGGATAGTATTCGTCGGATTAAGGAAATAGTAAATAAATACGAAATTTCCGTATTTCACGCACATGGATACTCGATGTTGATGCTGGCACGTATCCTCAAATTATTGACGGGGTTAGAGTGTGTTGCTACCTTTCATTTATTAATCGAAGATGACAATTCAACCTTCATAAAATCTGTATTGCGACCGAAAATCAGAAAATATCAGATATATTTGAGCGCGTTTGCCCCAAAAGCCTTTATTGCATACTCTTCAGAGATTGAAAGATTTTTGCTCCAAGATTTGGGCTTTCATAAAAACAAGGTCCGCAAAATCTTAATGGCCACTGATACAAAATATTTTCGTCCCCCCAGTCCAGAAGAGCGACAAAGGGTACGGGAAAAGTTTGGATTTGAGGAAAAAGATCTGGTATGTACTCTCGTAGGAAGACTCAATTGGATTAAGGGACATGACGTTTTGATTGACGCAGTTAGGCGAATGAGAAAAGCAGTTCCTGAAATAACTGTAAAGTGTTTATTCGCGGGTTCTGGCGATCGGGAGAAGCAGATTAAGGAATATGCCTTTGCTAGTGAAGATGATTCGGATTGTTTTCTATTTGCTGGCCATATGAAGGATATGCGGGAAGTGTATTGGACATCGGATATTCTTGTTCTACCAAGTCGCTCGGAAGGGTTTGGTGTAGTGGTGGCGGAAGCGATGTGCTGTGGAATAGTCCCGATCCGGACACCAGGAGCGGGATCTATGGATCAGATTCAGGAAGGAAAAACAGGTTATGTCGTTCCCTTCGACGATCCAGAGGCTTTATCAAAGGCAATCGAAAAGCTTGTGAACAAGGATTTTCGCTTGCAGATGGGTAAACAATGTGTGGAGTATGCTTCCTCAGTATTCGATCGGGAACTGATGGTTGAGAAGATAGTGGAATTGTATTGCGAGTGCTCCGGTATGGAAACAAAATAAAGTTTGAAAGTTTTAGTTAGGCTGAAATTAGGGTACTGTTCTATAGACTGAGCATTTATAAAATAATTCGATTACGAAGCCTGAACTTTCAGTCTCTTTCAGTCCTCGACGCACTATAAACCGAAAAAACCCGGTTTATCGTTCAGCTCCTCAACCTAAAATGACGCAATTAGGTTAAGAAACCGGGTTTTTAAGTTCAGGACTATCTTTGTCCGAGTCGATACATAATCACCTTGGCTTTTGCATCTTCCTCTACAAATACCAGGTACTCACCATTGGTTCTCTGATAAGCTCTTAATCCGTAGGGGATATCCACCCAGCCACTCTCACCTGCGACCTCTATACCTGGTTTTAGCTTAGCGATCGCAGCTCCCGTTGCAGTATCGTACACATACACCTCTGCCTGTAAAACACTAGTGGCAAAAATTCTGTCACCCGCTATATCCATCGCCTTGATGATTACAAAATGTTTGGCGGATGGATCGGGATGATCCGAAGGCTGATAGGGAAGAGCAACACGCCAGCGAATATTTCGACTTTTGCTCCAGTTATCATAGCGTATAATCTCCGTACCGACGATGCCCGATCCTTTAATATTTGGACGTTCATTGGTATAGCCTGTCAGATACATGGTATCGGTTTCTGGGAAATACTTAATCCTTGTTAAGCTCTTAAAAGGTGCTGGCATTGGCATTTTCTGGGCAGTGGCAGCATGGTAAATTGGAGTGCCATAGGTATCTAATCCTTGAACAGGATAATGCCCGATCGCCCCAGACTCAGATGCTTGCCAAACATCCCCATTACTGTCAACTTCCCAACCCCAAATCGAATCATCTTCTGCACCTAAACTTTCATATTCATTGCTTTGAATTGAGCCATCTCCGTTTTTGTCATGCCACAACCAGCTTCCCGTCGCTGGTTGATTGGTTGGCCAGGTAGAATGATCCCTCGCAAAAATGGCGCAGGGAACGGCAATTTCTCCATCAAAACGGTAGACGCTAATCTGGTGGGCAAACATCCCCGTAAGATATAAGAAACGTTTTCCCCCTATTCGACGGACAAAAACTGAGGCGGCCGAATGGGTTTCGTTGTGCAGTCGCGGATCGTCTGGGTAGCGAAACTTATCCAGGGTATATGCTTTATAGCTCCATTCCTGACCGTTTTCTTTGCTATAGTCCATGACGAAATGTTCGTGTTTGGTGAACACATCGAGTCCGTCAGTACCTGGATCGGCATCGGCATTATCTACGAATTGCAAACCCAATAATTGCCATTGCATTTTTCCCAGAGGGGAAAACTTTCTCAAGTCGGTTCCTGAACCGCCAAAACCATCATTGCTAACGTAGATATTCCCGGCTTTATCCGCACCCACTCCTGTTAAACCGTTGAGTTTAAGTTCTGCAACTTCTCCTTTAGTGCCAGAATAGATACCACCTGGAGTGCCAAAAGTCCCAATTAATTTAGGGGTTGGCGATATATCGTAAATCAGCACTTGTTGGCGGGGGCCATTTTCTGCAACTAATAGCCGGCCTTGAGGATCGATCGCCAGGGCTGTAGGGTCTACAACATCGGTAATTTTCTGGGATAATAAGGTTCCTGTTTTGGAATAGTGCAGAATCTGGGGAGGATTGCTAGCATCTTTCGCTTGCAGAATCCATAAATTACTTTGAGCATCTACAGCTATTTGTTTGGGGCGATCGCTCGGCCAACTTCGCAACTCTGTCAGGGTTTCGGTATTATAGACGCGGATGCGGTTAGCGGCACGATCGCTGACATAAAGCTCACCACCAGCGTTAGCTAATCCAGTTACTGGACCGGAGGTGCTAACAACTAACATACTTTGATCGTAACCACGCCCACCCGCAAAGGGAGCTGGCTCTCCTGATAAGTTGTAGCGTCTCACACAATACCAGTCTGTCCCGGAGGAAGGATAATCTTGAGGTACGATATAGCCTATTTCCCCCTGAGTCATGGCGATATAAAGGTATTTACTATTTGCTGTGACTGCTTCTCCTCCCGTTCTGCCCCATCCATGAAGATTGCTAGCTTTGGCGATCGCATCTCCATCTTGATAAATTCCTGCCTCTCTACCCGCTTCGTCCCACACGCTATTGGTGTAAACTGTTCCATCGCTTGCTACGTACATGGCACTGATTTGAATTTGTACCCACTTACTGCCACCGCCAAAGGTGTTACCGATCCAAGATGTTTTGTAGGAGATATTGGATAAAGGGTTGGAAGTTACGGACAGTGCTGTTACGGACAGTGCCGTTACAATAAAGATGATGATTCCTGCGATCGCCTTGGATCGGAAACTCATCCTGCGATGTTGGCAATCCCAGGCGATCGGCTTAAAATTATTCACGGAATGATTCAGTTTTTGGACGAACAACCGCTGTTTTTGCCATAATTTGTTTAGTAGCAACAGGAATCGATTCTTCATAATCTCGCTGAGGAATATACAGCTATCATCAGGATATCTTAGTTATTGTAAAGTTAATGTATATTTGCAAACAAACAAATGGAAAACGATACAAGTAACCCTGCTGATGCACCAGCAAACATTCTTTGCGTTGGTCTCGGATGGTTCCCAAAAACATCGGGAGGTCTGGATCGATATGCCTATGAGCTTACACATCAACTAGCTGCCCGTAAAGATCGAGTTGAATTGTGTGGAGTTGGTCTACCAGAAACTCAGTTAAACTCTGGTGTAAAACTCACTAATTTAGCTGAACCCGATCGTCCACTCTGGGAGCGGCTTTGGCTGATTCGCTCCAACTTTTTGCAGATAAAATTTGCGAAACCCGATGCCATTCATCTGCATTTTGCACTCTATAGTTTTCCTCTTTTGCAGGTGTTACCTAAGGGAGTTCCTATTACCTTTTCCTTTCAGGGACCTTGGGCCTTAGAATCTAAGCAGGAGGGTTCTGGTAAACTGAGCGTTTTTTTGAAGCATTGGGTCGAAGACAGAGTTTATCACCGGTGCGATCGATTTATTGTCCTTAGCAAAGCATTTGGTGATATTTTACATCAAGAATATCAAGTTCCGCGGCACAAAATTCACGTAATTCCCGGCGGTGTCGATCTGTCGCGATTTCAAATCGATCGATCGCGCCCAGAAGCCCGATCGCAGCTCAATTGGCCCCAAAATCGCCCGATTCTATTTACAGCGCGTCGTTTAGTGCGTCGAGTTGGAATCGATAAGCTGTTGATAGCTGTAGCAACTATTAAACCTCAAATTCCCGATATCTGGTTGGCGATCGCTGGAAAAGGGCCGCTACAAGAGGTTCTCCAGCAGCAAGCAACAGATTTGGGACTCAATGACAACGTTAAATTTCTCGGCTTTTTGCCAGATGACCAACTGCCTATAGCTTACCAAGCCGCCGATTTAAGCGTGATACCCAGCCAATCTTTAGAAGGGTTTGGATTAGTCGTGCTAGAATCCCTCGCCTGCGGCACTCCAGCACTATGCACTCCTGTAGGTGGAATGCCAGAAATTTTAGAACCGTTTTCACCCAATTTGATTACTACGTCTATAGAAGCAACAGCTATTGCTGAGCGATTGGAACAACTGTTACTTAAAAAAGTACCTATGCCTTCTAGAGAAGCGTGTCAGGAATATGCTGCTGTGAATTTTGATTGGCAAAAAATCGCGCAAAAAGTTAGAAAAGTTTTGTTAGATTGACGATCGATCTATTCCAGCCGTAGGGACTTAGGCTCAGCCCATTGGTGTCAACTTTAGCTGTCAGTCCGCCCAGTCCTTCCGTCCGCCCGTCAGTCCGACAGGGAATGAATTAAGAGTCTCATAGCGAAAGTCCTCTCAAAGAGGACTAATGAGTTTATAATTTTTCTTCTTAGTCCTCATAGCGAGGACTTTCGCTCCATCGGCAGGGGTTTAAACCCCTGCCGGACTATCGGTTTTACCTTCAGTTGACACCAATAGGCTCTTGGAGTGTCCCTACTTCATCAACCTGGAATATGCTGTAAGTCCTGTAGAATATATGAAAAAAACTTAGGTAAAAAACCGATGAAAATACTATTTCTAGACCAGAGCGGAAAGCCCGGTGGCGCAGAACTTTGCCTCATAGATATTGCCAAACCCTATCGAGATAGCTGTCTAGTTGGCTTATTTGTAGATGGTTCTTTTAGGCAATTACTAGAGCAACAGCAAATTCCTGTTGAAGTGTTAGCCACTGAATCAATAAAAGTTCGTAAAGAAAGCAGCTTGATACAAAGTTTAAGTAGTGTCACCGCGCTACTGCCTTTGATTGCTAAAGTTGTGCAAAAAGCTCGTCAATACGATTCGATTTACGCCAACACGCAAAAAGCTCTTGTTGTTGGTGCATTAGCTAGCTTTTTGAGTCGTCGCCCTCTAGTGTATCATTTGCATGACATTTTATCTACAGACCATTTCAGTCCAACTAACTTAAAAGTAGCCGTAACTTTGGCTAATCGCTTTGCATCATTAGTTATTGCTAACTCCAAAGCCAGTCAGGCTGCTTTCTTAGCAGCAGGAGGGCGATCGGACATCATCGATGTCGTCTACAATGGCTTCGATCCAGAAGTCTATCAGAGCGATCGCTCTAATATTAGCGAACTCAAAACACAACTAGAACTTGATGGGCAATTTATAGTAGGTCATTTCAGTCGATTGTCACCTTGGAAAGGTCAACATATTTTAATTGAAGCACTTACCTACTGTCCGAAAAATGTCACAGCTATTTTAGTGGGTGATGCGCTCTTTGGCGAGCAGGATTATGTGCAGCAATTACACAAACAAGTCGCAGAATTAGGACTTGAAGATCGAGTGAAGTTTTTAGGATTTCGTTCGGATGTTCCGCAGTTAATGGCAATTTGCGATCTAGTTGCACATACCTCGATCGCACCCGAACCTTTTGGCAGAGTTATTGTCGAGGCTATGCTGTGTGGTAAACCTATAGTTGCTGCTGAATCTGGAGGTGCTATTGAATTAATAGAGCCTGGGATCGATGGCTTTTTGGTTCCTCCCGGCAAGCCGCAACAACTCGCAGAAGTTATTAATACCTGTCACAACCAACCTGAGTATACGATCGCGATCGCCAAATCTGCACGTGAGATAGCGAGTCAGCGTTTTCACCAAACCAACATCGATCGGCAGATTGCGGATTTGCTGAGCCAAATTTTTACCTAAATTGTTCCAATATCTTAATATTTTTCGCTAGTTTTTTACGAATTGCTAAGTGCGACATTTTCCTCGATATCACTCGATAGCCCCGCTACATTCACAACTTTCAAAGCGTACAAAATGCTGGTATTTTTTACAGACAAAGGCGTACATTTAACAAATATTCTAACACCATATCTGTATCTTTAGCAAACAAACCGCGTCACGTTCCCACTGCGATCGCCTGCCTGTTTTCTCCCTGAATTAATTGACCAGATTCGGGAGTAAAAACCAGCGTCCCATCTTCCCCAAAAATTGTAACCCACATTCGGCACCCGCAACTGGCACAATGGAATTGATTGTAATGAGATATCTTGAAAAGCAATGAGAGAATCGTGCAGGCTGAGGTAAGAATTCAGGTTCAGGGCCCAGGTATGGGGGTGAGAAACCCGGTTTCTACGATTTTTTTTGTTGAGTCATGAGAAATATAGCAAGAAACCGGGTTTCTCATTACCTTTTTCCCAATTACCTTTTTCCCAATTACCTTTTTCCCAATTACCTTTTTCCCAATTACCTTTTTCCCAATTACCAATTGTCTTTTTCCCAATTACCAAACGCTGAAACCCTCGCTTTTATTCCTTCTTCCTTCAGCATAACTCCCAGCACTTATCGCTTTTGAGCAGCACTTCAAACTCAGCCTTTGGCAAAGCCTGACTGAAAAAATAACCTTGAATTTCGTCGCAATCGTGTGCGCACAAAAAAGAAAGTTCCCGCTGATTTTCTACCCCCTCAGCAATCACAGTCATATTCATGGAGTGCGCCATTTGAATAATCGCTATTGTAATCGCAGCATTTTGGCGATCGTCGGCAATATCGCGAATAAAACTCTTGTCAATTTTGATCGCATCAAACGGTAAGCGTTTCGGATAACTCAAAGAAGAATATCCCGTTCCAAAATCATCAATTGCTATCCTAATCCCCAGATCTCTCCACACCGTAAAAGCTTTAGCCGCTGCCGTTTCATCTTGCAAAATCAGACTTTCTGTCAATTCTAATTCCAGACATTTAGGATCGAGATTAGTTTCTCTCAATATCTGGCTGACTGTCTCCGTCAAATTTTTGCGATCAAACTGGCGGGCTGATACGTTGACAGCTACCCGCAGCGGAGGCAAACCCTCTATTTGCCAAGCTTTAGTTTGCCTGCAAGCAGTCTCTAACACCCATTCGCCCAGCGGTGCAATCAAGCCCATCTCTTCAGCCATGGGAATAAATTCTGCCGGGGAAACTCTGCCCCTTTTTGGATGGTTCCAGCGCACCAAAGCTTCAGCACCAATAATTTTCCCAGTTTTAATTTCTATTTGCGGCTCATAGTAAACTTCAAACTCCGAGCGTTTTAAAGCATTGCGGAGGCAAGTTTCTTGAGTGAATCTTTTGAGGGAAATCCTCGCGGCTTTTGCCGTATAAAACTGATACTTATTGCCACCTTGTTGCTGAGAATTGTACATAGCGGTATAAGCATTTTTAAGCAGTTCGTCTCCATCGCTGCCGTCGCCCGGAGATAAAGAAATGCCGATACTTGCCGTGACGTAAAGTTCCGTTCCTTTGACAATCATAGCTTGGGCTAGAATATCTAAAATGTTTTGAGCAATCTTGGCAGCATCTTGTTTTTTGGCAACTGGTTCGAGAACAATTGCAAATTCCGCAGCTTCCAAACGAGCCACACTATTAATGTTCTCCGTGCAGTTACTCAACCGCTCGGCAACTTGGCAAAGTACCGAGTCGCCGATCTCGTGTCCCAAGGTACAGTTAATCCGGTTAATTCTATCTAAACTGAGAGTGACAACAGGAATCATTGCTGGCAATGCTTTTTGCTTGTCTAATACCTGATTTAGCTGCTCTCGCAACAGCCAACGATTTGGCAAGTTTGTCAAGCTATCGTACTGATGTCGGTGGAGAGCTAATTGAATAGTTGTGTGCAAGTTTTTGTCTTCAAAGGGTTTGACAATATAGCCGAAGGGTTTGGTTGCATTGACGCGCCGCAAAGTATTTTCGTCAGCATAAGCTGTTAGATAAACTACTGGTATTTGAAAGCGCGCTCTAATTTCTTCTGCTGCTGTAACGCCGTCAATTTCTCCTTGCAGGTTAACATCCATCAAAACTAAATCTGGTCGTAATTCTGCTACAGATTCAATCGCTTCTTCTCCGGAATAGACAATACCTGTTATTCTATATCCTCGAGATATCAAACTGTCGGAAATATCTTCGGCAATGATGCTTTCGTCTTCAACTATCAGAATTTTTTTATGTGACATTAAGTTGTCTCCTCACAGTGCTAATTGGCTTGGAAAAGGTTATTTGAAAAGTCGTGCCTGCCGTTTCTAATAGTTCTATTTTTCCCCTAATTTGCTTAACTAAAGACCCGACCAGCCGCAAACCCAATGTTCGGGCACTTCGATAATCTAAGTATTGAGGAAAACCAATTCCGCTGTCGCTCACGGCTAGCACGCAAACCCTGTTATTATCTAAAGTGAAATCTATTTTAATTGTACCTTGAGTTTGTCCTTTAAAAGCATACTTTAGGGAGTTTGTCACCAACTCGTTGATAATCAATCCGCAAGGAACTGCCGTATCAATATTCAGAGAACACGGCGCAATATTTGTTTGCAACTTGACGCCTTCTGTATCAATTTCATAAGCTTGGAATAAATTGTGGGCAAGATTTTGGATATATTCAGCAAAGTCAATGTTTGACAAGTCTTTGGATTGATACAATTGTTCGTGAACCAGCGCCATCGATCTGACTCGGTTTTGACTTTCTTTTAACATTTCACTAACGCGGCTGTCTTGGATGTAGCGGGACTGAAGTTTGAGCAAACTAGAAATAACTTGAAGGTTGTTTTTGACGCGGTGGTGAATTTCTTTGAGGAGGACTTCTTTTTCTGCGAGGGATGCTTTGATGCGATCTTCGTCGCGCTTGCGATCTGTAATGTCCCGCACTACTGCTTGAAGTATTTTTCGACCGTTAATTTCCATTGCATTTAACAGCACTTCTGCGGGAAATTCTGAACCGTCTAGCCGTTTGTGCACCCAGTCAAAGCGACAGCTACCTGTTTGCATTGCTGTGGATATTCTCTGTGTTGCTAGACTGCATGAGTCTTGTCCGCTAGGCTGAAATGGCGGGGAAAATTCGCTCGGTTTCTTGCCGTAAAACTGTTCTTGATTGCTGCAACCAAAGATTGCTAAGGTGGCGAGGTTGCAGTCAAAAAATTTTTGTTCTTCGATCAGCATTACTGCGTCGCTGGTGGCTTCGTAAAGGCTGCGGAATTTGCATTCAGACTCTTGCAAAGAAGCGATTAATTGGGTTTTTTGAGCTTCGGCGCGCTTGCGTTCGGTAATGTCTATTCCTACCGAAACTGCTGCGGTTCCTTGATGATATTTCTGAGCTACTATCAAATAATTGCGGAGAAAGCCGTTAATTTCTATGTCTATTTCTTGCCAAGTTTGCTGAGATGAACTGTGAAAAAAGTTTCGGATCAGTTGTCCAAAAGTGGAGCCTTTGTCGAGAAAGTTGATTTCTTGACCGACAAAGCTTTCAGGAGACCGTTTGAACGAGGTTGCTAGGTGCTGGTTGACTCCAATATACCGCAAATCTGAACTTACCCAAGAAATCAGTCCGGGCACGGCATCCAAGACGGCGCGAAGTTGATCTGTAGCTTCTTGGAGTGCTTGTTCAGATCGCTTGCGATCGCTAATATCTGTCGCCGTTCCGCTGACGCCTAAAATAGCGCCGTTTTCAGCTTGGTTGACGATGCTGTTGACGAGCAGGTGGACGGGAGTACCGTCTTTGCGGATGTGTACTATTTCGTAAGGAGAATTAGGGGTTTGTGGCTGAATGCTGGTTCTAGATAAAAGTTGCGCAAATATTTCTCTTTGTCTGTTTTTTTGTTGGGGCAACAAAAACTCGCTGAAGCGGCGCCCGATCATTTCTGGCGGTTCGTAACCGTAGATCCGTTTGGCGGCGGAATTGACAAAAGTCAAGATGCCTTGAATATCGATCGACCAAATCAACTCTTGCGACGTTTCTACGAGGTTGCGGTACTTTTTTTCGCTTTCGGCAAGTGCTGCATTCCAGGCTGCCGTTTGCAGAGTAAGTTTGTCTTCTAATTCTTGATTTGAAAGAGAGAGAGTTGCGATCGACTTTTCGGACTCGGTAATGTCAGTAGAAATACCGACAGCTCCGACAACTTCGCCGTTGGCATCTCGCAGCGGTGTCGATCGAATTTCGTGAATAAAATCCCCCTGTCGGGCATTCCAAATGCGATCGTTTCCTGCTAGTACCAGGGCAATATTTTCTATGATATCTGGCTGGCTGTAAACTGCAAAAATCGACTGCCCCACAGCCTCACCCGGTTCGATCCCCAAATTTTCCAATCCTTTGCCTGCTGCAAGGGTTAACCTGCCGTCTTTGTCTGTTACCCACAGAAAAATTGGAGCACAACTGACGGCGGCGTGCAGGGTTTCGTTGTCTTGTTTCAGCCGATCGATTTCTGCGTGCAGCCGATCGCGCGTGTTGCTTAATTCTACCGTTAGTCGATCGGCTCTTTGTTGCCAACTGGCAGCAGTGCCGCAGATTTCTGCGGCATTGCAGGAAGCATAGATGGATTGGTTGCAGTGTGACATGGTTACTCAGGGAAGCACTGTATATTTAACCCCTGCCTATCTTTTAAGCATAAACTTTTTAAATCAAATATTACAGTTCGTTACGATACTCATCCGAGGAAAATTCGATAATTTCAAGCTAGTGTAAAGGATTCATAAATAGCGGCTTGCCAGCTTGTGTGGCGACTATTCAGAAATTGACAACAAGCTGAATCATGGTTGCGAATCGATACTCTTACCCTAAGTATGTGTAGTAGTGCAAAAAGAAGTTTCGCAATCCTCGGCTTGCACAAGACCTATAATTATAAAGTTATTATATTTGCTTGCGTATATTTACGCACCCAGGAATCGGAAATCGCGAATTTTGAAATATAACCACCGCGCCCGACGGTTAGGAAGTTCTCGCATTGCACTTGCCCCTTCCCTCTTCGTTATTTCCTCTTGGTTTTTCCAAGAGCCGCATCTGTGTTTTGCTTTTACACGCTGCTTTGGTGTGCGGGACAGTCGCTATATATATCAGCTTTGCTGTGCGGGGACACTCACTATATGTATATCAGCTTTGCTGTGCGGGGACGCTCTGGGGAGAGTAAAAAACGGTTTTTAGTCTCTCTCCCCAGAGATGTTATATCATTTCCGGTTGCATCGGAATTATTTAACCGCAGAGAACACAGAGAACACAGAGGGAGATAAGAGAGATGAGTACAGGACGATGAAGGGCGGATTTGATATTACCCTTCCTTCTGACTTCTGCCTTATTTCTTATTCCTTCTGCCTTCAATTAATTCCCCAAGATTTGATAGTTTTGTCTAAACTGCCGCTGATAATAGTTTCGCCATCGCTGCTAAAAGCAAGACAAGTAACAGAGTTTTGATGTCCGGAGAGAGTGTGAATATGTTCGCCGGTACTGGCATTCCATAATTTGAGATTACCATCGGCGCTAGCACTGACAACAGTGCGCCCGTCGGGACTAAAGACGATCGCATTTATCGAGTTAAAATGTCCTGCTAAAGTTATTGGACTATCCGGGTGCGATAGCTGGCGCAGTTGAATGTTTCTGTCCCAGCCGCCAGCAGCCAAAGTCTGCCCGTCTCGACTGAAAGCTAGACAATTCGCATAACCTTTAATTGTTTGGGAGCATTCTCGGCTGCCGAGGTTCCAGAGTTTAATGGTACCATCAGAACTGCTGCTAGCGAGAGTTGGTGCGATCGGGCTAAAAGCAAGACTGGCAATTCCTCCTTTGTGCGCTCCCCAAGTTAAAAGATTGCCAAAAGTACAGATTAACTTTCCCGTCTCTAAATTCCAAATTTTGATTGTAGTATCTGCCGAACCGGTGGCGATAACTCGACTGTCGGGACTGATGACAATTGCAGTAATTTCCCCTTCGTGTCCGAGGGAAGTATGCCGCAATTCTCCTTCCTGCCAAATTTCGATCGCGCGGTGTTTCGGAGTATTTCTGCTCCTGACAAAAACTTCGGTTTCTTGGCAAAGAACAAAAGTTTCTTGAGCGCGGGGATACTTGTCAACAGTATAGAGTATTTCTCCTGTCTCTAAATCGCAAATTCTAATTATTTTGCCGTGCAAACTCGCCGTGCGAGATCCTCCGGGACTAATCGCTACATTTGTCCCAGTTTTCACAGTGCGGATGCAGTCAAACAACTGGTAAGGCACGAATTCTGTTAAAGCTTGGCGGACAAAAGGTTCTGTCCTTTGTCGCAAAACTGAATAAGCAACTCGCTGCACTTCTGGTGCGGGGTCAAGCAACGCTTCAATTGCTAAATTCAAACCGGCGTCTCCGTATTTAGGAGCATCTTTAACGGCGGCCATGCGCGGCTCGATACTAGGACTGTGCAAGCGCTGCTTGACTCCGGCGATGCCTCCCAAAACGGCGGCGGCGATCGGGATTTGACTTTGGCCGCCGAGGACGGCATCATATTCTCTGGGTTGGTTATAATTATCGGAAATCATACCATTTTAGATCGAAGAATTGAAGATTTGAAGAATTGAAGATTTGGGGAATTAGTAATTAACTGGCGAGACACGAAAGTTGACAATTGGTAGATCGATTTAAAACTTAAATTTTGGCAAGGGCATGACGCTGGGTACCAAGCTGCCAGAAACCGGGTTTAAGTGCGGGCGCCACCTGCAAAACCCGCAATATTTCGTAAATATCGGGTTAAATAGGGTAAGTCCTAACTTATTGAGTGTTGCTATTTATGTTATTATAATCAAATCAGCGTTTCACACAAAAATCCGAAAGTGATATGTCACACTTCACAACGATCAAGGTTCAGATCAAAAACGGCGAACTGCTGCATCAAGTGTTGGAAGAGTTGGGTTATCAAGTAGAGTGCAATGTGCAGGTGCGGGGTTATCGCGGCGACAAAACTAATGCTGAGTACGTGATTCGGCAATCCAACGGTTACGATTTGGGTTTTCGCAGCAGCGGAGAGGATTACGAATTGGTGGCGGATTTTTGGGGCGCTCGCATTAACCAGCAGGATTTTGTTAATTCAATTAGTCAGAAATACGCGCACAAAAGTTTGATGGCGGCGGTGCAGTCTGAGGGTTTTAATGTTGAACAAGAGGAAACTTTGGCGGATGGAACGGTGAGGGTTGTAGTGGGTAGATGGGTTTAGCGATCGCGCTTGACTTGCGTTGTAAGCTATTGGGTATTTAAATTGAAGCTAGAGCGCGGGCGATCGTGCCCGCGCCACAGCAGTTTAAGCAAACAGTAGCTGACAAATTAAACGGGCGGCAGCTTCTTTACATATCCGGTCGATTACCATAACAAAAATGGTTCGTAGTGCGGACTTTAGTCCGCAAAAAGATGCGGACTAAAGTCCGCACTACGAACCCGATCGATCGCACTTCGCACGTGCAGACATGATATCAATAAACTAAAATAATGACGATCCAATCCGATCGAGAGCAACAAATTCGACAAAGTTGGGAAGTAAATGCTGAGGCGTGGACGCGGGCGATCGACCAAAACCAGATCGCCAGCCGCCGCGCAGCAACCGATGAGGCGATCGTCCAAGCAGTTGTGCGCTATCAGCTTCGGCGAGTGTTGGATGTCGGATGCGGTGAAGGTTGGCTGGCGCGGGCGTTAGGAAAGCAAGGTGTAGAAGTGGTTGGAGTAGATGCGATCGGTGGTTTAATCGATCGCGCGATCGAGAAAAGCGACGGTTGTTTTCGGGCGATCGGCTACGATGAAATTATTGCCGATCCTCTGATACTCGGTCAATCCTACGATGGGATTGTCTGCAATTTTTCGCTACTCGGTGAGGAAATTGGAGATTTATTGCGATCGTTGCGCCAAGCCACAGTCTCAGACGGACATCTGTTCATCCAGACAGTTCATCCATTCACAGCGTGTCAGCAACAGCCCTATGTTGATGGATGGAAAACCGAGACTTTCGACAATTTGGGCGGAGATTTTAAAGCGCCGATGCCGTGGTATTTTCGCACAGTTAGTTCGTGGTTTCAACAAGTGTCAAAATCTGGCTGGAGGGTAGTTGAATTCGACGAGACGATACATCCACAGACAAAAAATCCTCTTTCTATGCTAATGATTTGTCAGTAATTACGACTTACGCAGTGGTCAGAAACCGGGTTTTTTACGAAAATTATTGGTTTTCACCCAAAGATTAGGTAAAAAACCCGGTTTCTAGGAGTCTTAATGCGTCCAGGAATACATAATAAGCTGAATTCGTCCAAAAAGTGCGCTCGATTGCTTTAAATGGACTGAATAAATTCCAAGTTTCCGAATATGAAATTGGTTTGCTTTACGTGCAAACTAACTTTATCCGACCTCTCGAACCGGGGGAATATGCTTTTTGGTCTGTCAATCGGAAAGTTGCTGTTAAAAACCTCAGCCGGATTGTACCTAATCCTAGTTTTCCCCTAGAAGATGTACTAATTGAACAGCATCCTGATTTTATTGCGGCCTATTGCGAAGTAGTACAATTAGCTAATGAACGTGTGGCAATTGTGCGGCATCGACAAAGGGCGATCGCAATTTTGCCACCTACCAGCCGCCATCTATTTTGGCAGGGTGTGGAAGTAGAAGTTATCGACATCAGCACTGATGCTAAGTTCCCGCCTAATTTAGTAGCTGAATTAGTGTCGGGTACGCCAGAAGTATTGTTGCTAAGTCACAGCTATTTGCACATTTGCGAAGTTCCGCCGCAGCACGTCGGACTGTTGTACATCAACCAAGAATTTCAATCGCAACTGGAACCTGGAACTCACGCTTGGTGGAAGTTTGGACGTTCTTTTCAAACGGAAGCAATTGATTTGCGCTTGCAAAATATCGAAGTATCCGGTCAAGATATTCTGTCGAAGGATAAAGTGCCTTTGCGCTTGAATTTGACTGCTGGTTTCCGCATTCAAGATCCGTTGCGGGCAAAAAACGGTTTGTCGGATATTGCGGGATTTTTGTACAAGGAGTTGCAGTTTGCGTTGCGCGGTGCGGTGGGCGAACAGACTCTGGATGCGCTGTTGGAGGCTAAAGGCGCGATCGATCGCACTATCTCTGAATATATTCGCGCCAAAACCGCAGATTATGGCATTGAGGTCGATTCTGTAGGTGTAAAAGATATCATTTTACCGGGCGAGATTAAGAGTATTTTGAGCAAGGTTGTGGAGGCGGAAAAATCGGCACAAGCAAATGTAGTCAGGCGGAGGGAAGAAACGGCTGCTACTCGGAGTATGTTGAATACGGCGAAGGTGATGGAGGATAATCCGGTTGCTTTGCGGTTGAAGGAGTTGGAGGTTTTGGAACGGATTGCTGAGAAGATCGATCGGATTCAAGTTAATGGCAGTTTGGATAATATTTTGACCGATCTGATTCGGATTAATCGGGAGTAATATCAATGAAGTATAAAGCAGCGCTGGCAAATACTCAGAAAGATTGAAAAATGGTGAGATAATCCCAAACAGTCAAAGAGGAAATAGCAATGGCATGGATGTTTAGTTTATCTGCTGAATGCGGTGCATAACAAACTATTGCAGAGGATTTTTCCCAATATTTCGATAATGTTTCCTGGATGCTATCAAACGGTAGCCAATCCCAATGTCGCACCGGAGTTTTTCAGGATATCGAGGATAATTGGTGGTGCCGAGTTTGTCCCAGCAATATCAGTGAAATTGGCATCAATACACCGGAAACTGCTTATCTGATGACCGAATTGGGTATTTTGATCTATCAGCATCTGCGATCGGCTCCAACTTTTCGGTATGCTTTGGTTGGTTTGGAAGTGGACGAGTTTAGAACTTACAGCGAGTTGATTGAAGAGTCTTCTAATCTATCTTTTCCTGGATTAGTTATAGCTGATAGTATTTGGCAGGCGGTTGGTTCGCCTCCAGCTTTTCGCTAGATTTTCCCTATAATCCTCCTTATTTGGATGGAAATTGCTATTTTGCTGGGCCCAACGATCGCAATATTGCCGAAGAGTATAATCTAAGCTATAAAGAAGGGATACTGGAGGTTTCAATTGATAAGTCAATTTACGAGCAGTATTTCAAGTCGCTGGAATATCGCTATGATGAGAAAGACGGTTACGAGCGAATTGAGATAGTTGTGCCTCAACGCTTGTTTGCGATACTAAATCAATTTCCACGAGTTCTAAAACGAGACTGAATATTATGGATAGTCAAAACTGGCAGCAAACCAAAAAAAAGTATAAATTGTGGCAGTTTGTGCTGGGGAAAGTTGAATATCATGCTCCTTTTGGAGTGTTTGTCGATCTTGGTGAAAATGCGGTGAAAGGCTTGATTAAGATTCCTGACTTTTTGGATGAGGGAGAGATGAGTCAAGAGATGTATCCTGAAATCGGTAGTGCGATCGGGGCAATTGTTGTCGGATATAATGAGGCTAACTGTTGTGAAGTGTATCTGAGCGCAAAGCCTAGTGTTTTACACGAAATTCTTGTACCGTTGAGAAGTCGGCCAATATCGGTTTGAAATAATAATTTATTTAATAATATCCAGTCATTACGTTCTAGCAGCTTCGCTAACTCTTTGCCAGACATGGAATTCATATCGCAATCTCCATAATTTTGTCTCGCTCATTTGTCTCGATAGATTCAATATCTACACGCTTGGCAGCCTTCGATTGCTTCATAGAGATTTTGGAGCAATTCCTCGAAGGTATCTCCCTGTGTTGCACAGCCAGGAATAGCAGGAACTTCTGCCCAATATCCGCCTTCTTCTGCTTCGTAGATGATAATTTTGATTTTCAATTGATTCTCCAATTCGGTTTCTGAGAAGTAGGCAAAGGCTAAGAAACCGGGTTTCTCACGAAATTTGGGTTGGGTGGCGAAATATCTCGGAAGAAACCCGGTTTCTGGGAATTATGTACAACGCTTGAAGTATCTCCTTTTTTTAGCTTCACTTTAGTAAAAGTCGCAAGTAGCGCAGACTTACTCCTCGAAATCCACGTGCTTAACCACATCCAAAGGTAGTTCTAGTACCTCTGCAATTTGCTCGTCGCTCAAGCCAAACTGCCGTAATTTACCAATTTTTTCAATATTAGCTTGATTATTGCCATGAAACTCAGGTGTTTCGGGCTGACTTTTCTCTGGGGTAGGAGTAGAGGGAGCGGGATTATTGTTTATGCAGCCAATACCAATAAGATTTTTATTAATTTTGTTGTCATCACCAAAAGTTATATTTAGATTTATTTGCCGTTCTAAAACAGATTCAAGATTACTTTTCTTAACTTGTTCGCCAAAGATATCAGATAACATTTGCAAAAGCTCGTGACTGACTTTTTTAACGTGCTTGTCGCTATAACCATAGGTTTCTGCAACATCAGCATACTTTTGACGGTTCAGTATTCCCGCGATAATTCTGCGCTGCAAGTCATTTAGACGTTTGCCTGTCTTGGTGCAGACAGCTTCATCGACAAATTGGACTGTTTGAGGAATGTCCATAGCTGGGCTGGTGAGATGGCTGTAGTTACTATAACCAACTTTTACCACCTTTTTGCAACTTTTTTCCCTCGCGCCCCAATTTTCGGAAGATCCAACTTTTTCCAACTTTTGCTGCTGTTCAGTTTGACGAGAGCGATCTAACCTATATAAAGAGATCGATGGGTCAAGCCAATTAATTCAAATTATATGAGAACGCGAAAATTTTTAGCGTTAGGATTTGCAGCTAGTGCTTTTACAGGATTAATTGTTATATATGACATCTCTCTGACTGCATCACCATCTTTGGCTCAAGCTTCTTGCAATGATATAGAGTGTGTTGGTCAATATCAGAAGGCAGACTTTTGGGTCACTGTTGCAAGTGATAATGGAATAGATGCTCGCCTCTCAACTCGGACAAGGAATGAGGATCGATCGGGTGACATTTTTCCCAAGGGTATGAGGCTTCATTGTATTGGCTGGACATACGGAGAAAAAGTACAAGGTTTAGGATTACGTAGTTATGATGCTAGATGGTATTTGGTTGATGTTCCAGGACTAAGGAGCTATGGTTTTCTAGATAACACACGGTATATACCTGCTGCTTGGGTTTTTGGCGATGCCCCTGGTAGCACTCCCTTACCTTAATTTATTTTGAATCATCACCAGATTCAAACCTGATAATTACTTTTAAATAATATGGACTTAGTTCCTTTCCTCAAGGCAATTACTTCAGTGACTAACCCCATAACATTGATTGCGTTTATCGTAGTCGCGCTCATTGCGGCTTTGCTACTTGTCCTCAAGTTCACCAATGGACTAGAAAAAACTCAAGAACAGTTTTTTAAATATCTCCCACCACATCTGTTCGTCCAAATTATTAACCGAGTCCTGTGGATTCTTTTGGCAATTGCTGCCATGCTGTTCGTACTCTTAGGATATGACTATAACACCAATCTGCAAAAATCCCAAACTCAAACTGGTCTAGCTTGCTATGCAGATACTTGTACAGGTAGAGACCCCAAGGATGCTGGCTGCGATAAAGGAGTAGATACAATTACGTCAACAGTTGCTAGTTTCCCAGAGCTGGGTGAGGAATTCAAGAACTTCAGATTGGAGATGAGATACTCTGCTAGATGTAAGGCTAGTTGGATCAAAGCACCGCAATTGATAGGATCAACTATCTACTTTGAGGATAAAGCTGGGAAAAGATATGAGTCACTAAAGATCATGAATGATGGTATCAAAGATGCACATTTTACCGATATGTTTTTCACAGACACAGAGACTAAAGGGTGTATTGAGTATCCAGGCAAAGAGCCTCAATGCACAGGCTTTATCAAGATTCGTAACTAATAATAATTTATTTGCAGCGAAGTAGGGATTGAGACCGCGATCGCCCTTACGAACAAAAACTAAGTGCGCGCGAGCGAAGCTATCCCGAAGGGCGATCGCCCGAAATACCAAAACCTGACAACTGGGCAAGCTATAATTAGCAATATCTCTTATACAAAACGGCGACTATGACTGAATTGCTCGAACGTGCGTTAGCGAAGCCCTCGAAGAGGATCGCCCAATTGAAAACTTTATCAGCAGATGAGCAAGATGCGATCGCCACTCGTAGCCTCACCGAATTAGAAGATGAGCGAGCATGGAAGGCTCAATTTGAAGCTACAACAGATGCTCAGTGGGATAGTCTAGCTGAGATGGTACGTCAAGAAATCGCTTAAACTGTAGCTGTTATTGCACAGGATTTAAATTATGACATTCATTAACCCCAAAACCGATTACGCCTTCAAAAAAATCTTTGGTTCCTTAAATAGCAAAGGCATACTCATCAGCTTTCTCAACGCCATGATTTATGATGGTAATCCTACTATTCAAGACTTAGAAATTATTAATCCTAACTTACCACCAAAAATCACAGGATTAAAAGATACTTACTTAGATGTCAAAGCCCGACTCGCAGATGGAACTCTAGTCATTATTGAGATGCAAGTATTAAATGTAGAGTCTTTCGGTAAGAGAGTTTTGTACAACGCTGCAAAAACCTATGCCTCTCAATTGCAGAAAGGACAAGGCTACCGAATGCTGCAACCCGTGATTGCACTGACACTGACTGATTTCGAGATGTTTGAAAATAGCGGTCGGCTAATTTCTAGATTTGTTTACAAAGAAACAACTACTAATCTTAAATATCCCGATAATGACCTGGAATTAGTGTTTATAGAACTCCCGAAATTCACCAAAGAATTATCACAGCTAGAAACCCTAGCCGATAAATGGATTTATTTCATGAAATATGCTAATACGCTGACACAAGTTCCACAAACAATGGATATTGTTCCAGAGATTCATCAAGCCTTTGATATAGCAAATCAAGTTAATTTAAACCCTGACGAACTGGAAGAACTCGAACAACAAGAAATGTTTATTTACGACCAACAAGGAGCTTTACTCAAAGCAGTTAAAGAATCAAAACTGGGAATCGCACGACAGTTACTCGATCGCCTAGATGACGAAACCATCAGCCAAACAACCGGACTCAGCATTGAAAAAATCAGGAATTTGCGATCGCCTAGAATTTAGATCTATGAAAAATTCACAAACGTGCGATCGCCCTTTCCCCAAAAACCCACCCCAAAACCTACGCCAAAAACAGCTTATACGCCGGATTCTGACTCTCATCCCCATACTGATAGCCCAAAGTATCCAAAAAAGCCTGCCATTCCTGCATCTCATCCGGCGGTACTTGAATTCCCACCACAATTCGCCCGTAATCAGCCCCATTATTCCGATAGTGAAAAACGCTGATATTCCAATTAGGACTCATCGAACCCACAAACTTCATCAACGCACCCGGACGTTCGGGAAATTCAAAGCGATAAAACAGTTCGTGATTTGCTAGCATAGAACGGCCACCAACCATATGCCGCAAGTGCAATTTCGTTAATTCATCATCAGTTAAATCCAAAGTTTTAAAGCCACAATCTTCAAAACTTGCCGCTATTTTAACCGCATCAGCGCGGTTTTGAATTTGCACGCCGATAAAAATATGTGCTGCTGTTTCATCTGCAATTCGATAGCTAAATTCCGTCAAATTGCGCTTACCCAAACATTCACAAAACCTGCGGAGACTTCCCGGTTGTTCGGGAATTGTGACTGCAAAAATTGCTTCCCGACGTTCCCCAAACTCCGCTCTTTCTGCTACAAAACGCAGGCGATCGAAATTCATGTTCGCGCCACAAGCAACCGCAATTAATGTTTCTCCTGCGACTTGTTCCCGTTCCACATAAGCTTTCGCACCTGCGATCGCCAAAGCGCCAGCCGGTTCTAAGATCGATCGCGTATCCTCAAAAACATCCTTAATCGCCGCACAAACATCATCCGTATCCACCAAAATAATCTCATCCACATACTCTTGACACAGCCGAAAAGTTTCCTCCCCAACTTCCCGCACCGCAACGCCGTCAGCAAACAAACCCACCTGGGACAAACGCACTCGTTTACCTGCTTTCAGCGATTGATTCATCGCATCGGAATCGATCGGTTCCACACCGATAATCTTAATTTCCGGGCGCAACCGCTTGACGTAAGCTGCAATTCCCGAAATCAATCCGCCGCCACCAATTGCTACAAAAATCGCGTGAATCGGTTTTTGATGTTGCCGGAGGATTTCCATGCCGATCGTACCCTGTCCCGCAATCACGTGGGGATCGTCAAAAGGATGAATAAAAGTCATCCCTTTTTCCGCCTCTAATTGGCGCGCAAAGGTGTAGGCATCATCGTAGGTATCCCCATGCAAAACCACCTCTCCACCACGGGCTATCACCGCATTTACCTTGACCTGCGGCGTCGTTACGGGCATGACGATAATCGCGCGAGTTCCCAGGTGGCGCGCAGCGAGGGCGACTCCTTGGGCGTGATTGCCGGCAGAAGCTGCGATCGCGCCTTGCGCTAGCAAATCCGGCGACATTTGCGCCATTTTGTTGTATGCGCCCCGCAGTTTGAAGGAAAAGACAGACTGCATATCCTCTCGTTTCAGCAGCAGTTTATTGTTGAGCCGCTCTGATAGATTGGGTGCGACTTCTAGGGGGGATTCTTGAGCAACATCGTAGACGCGGGCGGTGAGGATTTGTACTAGGTAATCGCAAAGCATGGCGTTAGCAGGTGGGTTGATGCCGGATGGTGGGATTATTGTAGGGCACTTGTGCGATATTTAGGTTGAAATTTTGGGGAGAAGGATAGTTGGAGCGCCAAAGTTATCCTAATTCAATTCTTTTAATGCAATATCTCGGTTAGTTTTAGCGACTTGATAATCTGGCTTTATTTCTAATGCCTTATCAAAACTGACAATAGACTCTTCATAGCGCCCTAGTTGCAGTAGAGCAATACCGCGAAAATTCCACGCTTCGCATGAATCAGGCTTGAGTTTAATAGCTTTGTCATATCTTTGTATAGCTTCTTCGTAACGGCTTATTTCTTGAAGTAAGTTTCCTAGTTTTATCCAAAGTTCATATTGCTTTAATTTTATTTCATCATAATAACCAATTAGTTCATTTCTAGGGAGTTTAATCATATTTTCTTGATACTCTTTTGTCGGCATTGTCATCACTACCTGAGAATTATCACCACACATATTATTATTTACATAAAAATTACATTCATTAAAGCTGTCATTTGCTATCTTTTCTATCATATTTATGCTTATAAATTTGCTTGAGCTATCAGTAGACAAGTCAAACACGCCAGAACCCCAATCAAAAAAATCAGGAGCACGACGCATGATATATTTAATAGCAAAAAGTGGAAGGATAAAAACAAAGCAAATGTTACTCAAGCGATCGCGAAAATTTTCCCTTCGTTGATTGAGGTGACTGAGAATCGGAGGTACCGTATCTAAATTATAATAATCACCATCACCACCATATCCCGGTTTGATATAAGGTTCCAGTGACTTTTCTACTCCTTGAATGAAGAGAATATTTAAGTCGTTGCGATCGTCCCGATTTGCAACAATGTCATACAGATTATCAATTGGTTCTGTCAATTTTAGAACTGCAATTTTTTTATCAGATAAATCTTCTTGCACCCTATAAATTAACTCAGTACCTTCTGCCGGAGAGCATTGCACGAACACAATACCGAAGCCTTTAGTTCGTTTTAGGCATCGCAATAAAGCCCGATAGACTCCCTCTGGGCTAGTGTCGAGTGCTTGAGTAGAAGGTTGACTCATCATGATGATTGCCGAATTTTGGCAACTGTAGCTTGAAACTGCTCGATTTCTTCAATCAGAGGATGGACGTTGTACCAGCGTTTGAGCTTGCCCTTATCATAATAACGATATTCTAACAAACAGCGGGTGAGCAACAGGCGCAGAAACTGTTCGTTATTGTTTGCCTGCTTTGTACAATAAACATCAGCCAAAATTTCCCACTGATGTTCTTGAATGGCATTGAGATAGGTTTCTCGCGTTTCTGCAATTGCTCTTTGAACTGCTTCAGCGCTAATTGGTAATTCGTCAGTCCAGTTGACAGCGATTCGGATCATCTGCATCAAATTCCTAGCGTGGCCGCCACTCATGATGCAAAGATGGTTCAATGTATCCGAACCATCGAACACAGCGGGAAAATCTAAACCTGCCACACTACCATCCATAGTTTGAGTCAGTCTGGAGTCGATCGCCTCAAGCCGCCGACAGATAATTTCCCGCAATTTACCCAGTCCATTTGAGTTGACTGTACCGTCGGGATTTTTCACCATCACCATCGGTAAAATATTGGTTTTTTCGTAGTTATCTTCAAGCTGTGTCGCCCGTCCCGAATATACCATTGCGATCGGAACAGTATAAATTACATGACACGCCAACCCCCGCAGAATTTCACTCCGATTTAAGTAAATCTCGTCATAATTGCTGGGAGTTCCTTCCTCTTTAGTTTCTGCGATTCTATCCAAATTATCGGCAATCATCACAATGCCACGACAGTCTGTAGGTAGAGATTTTTCAGCTTCTTTGATGAAATCATTCAGCGCTTCTACCAAAGACGGAGTATTAGCATTAATTTTTTGTCGCAGTTCGCGCCGCTTATCTGGATTTGCTCGTAAATTGGCCGTAATTTTGGCAAACTGGGCAACTTGTCCCTCTAAATTTAAACCTTCAAATGATACTTCTGTCAGTGCCAAATCTCTGAGAGATTGACCTCGATTTTTCAGCCAATCTAGTAAAGGGTTATGGTTTTGTAGCTTTATTGCTTCTACTAAATGCCGAGTGCAAGCAAACAATATGTCAGCATATTCAGCATCCTGTGGTTCAATGTCCTCATCATCTGCTGCAAAGTAAACCACAAAATACTTCTGTTGTTCCAGGTATTCTTTCAACCGCAGAAGTTCTGTGGATTTTCCCACTCCTCGGTGTCCGGAGTAAAGCTGGCAAGTCGGTTTCTTCGATCGCGTAATTTTTCGGCCTAACTCCCGTACTACTTCCCAACCACCACGGACTTCCTGACAATCGACATAAGCCTCTTTCGACGGAGGCTGAAATGGTTCAAAGGAACTGTAGATTTCAGTTAGCAAATCTAGCGTCACAAGCTACCTCAAGTAAAATTGTTTCACAAGCACCAGTATAATCTACAAGGTATTGAATGAGGATAGAATTTTCGGGATTAGCCGATCGACTTAAATCTAGCAAACTAGCGATCGCAAATTATCCCCGCAAAAGAGCGATCGCCCGTACAGATCGCCAAATCCGATATTTATGGCAAAATTAGCCTAGAGTGACGCCCCACCCGAACAGAATTGGCAAGCCCGATATTTACATGACAAAACAGTTGTAAAGTTTAATGCAGGTTCTAAATTTACTCGACGGTGGCTTGCCAATTCAACACTCAGGAAAACTACTTATTGAAAATTTCCCCAAACCTAATCTGGACGTGCGAAACCCGTCCGAGGGTCGCTAATAAACAAACCCAAAACCAGCGAGTCCATCACCGTATCCCAGACAGGAGTCAAACGTTCAGCATCATCAACCCAATAATCAAAAGTAATCAAACACTGAACATTAGAACCCAGCCCGATACAAATCCGCGAATAAGCTTCCCGCTGTTCTGGAGGGTCAATAAACTTAAATTCAGTCCAAACAACCCGAGCAGTTTGCCGCTTTAATTGAATGATTTCCCCAGGAGCGATCGGATTTCTGGTATCATCTTCAACAATCTTCTGTAATAGCGGCACCAGCGGAAATTCTCCCCAATTTCCTGGGGGTAACAAATTAAACGAAACCTCCAAACAACAATCATCATTCGGCGGTTTCTTATCCGTAAACCGGAACGACTTTGTATCCGGTTCAAAATGCCAATCTTCAGGGACATCAAAGCGGACTGCACCTCTTCCTGCGACAAAGATGCGAGTTCCGGGCTTTGACTTCCAATTGTGGTCTTCTTTAAGCTCTAGAGTTTCCTTGAGCCATTCTTGCTTTTTGCGCTTAGACATAAACAGAACACCAAATTACTGCTAATGTGTAGTTTGAGACTTGGAAAACACATTTTAACTCTATTTTGCTCACCGTTTGCTAAAATATAAAAAAACTTACAAAAATTACCACGGGTATCGAGAAACCGGGTTTTTTTGCGAGAATCATTCGTCCAAACCCTAGAATTAATAAAAACCCGGTTTCTTTATTCGCAGCGCCTAATTCCTGTATAACAATCGTTGAAAAAATTATCAATCCCTCTCTTCTCTATTCCTCCGCGTACTCTGCGCCTCTGCGGTAAAAAAAGTATTTTACAAATTGCTAACTTTTATTTTGAACTTGAGGAATCACATATCTAATACCGCCTTTATTTGCAGCGGCATCGCCTTTGTAGCGGGGGATAATATGAATAGCGGCGTGACTGCGACTTTGACCAGCCTGTTTATCAATATTAATTCCGACATTAAAACCGTCAGGCTGAAACTCTTTAATTAACATTTCTTGTACTTTATTCGCCATAAACCAGCAAGCCGATTGCTCTCGAAACGGCAATTCAAAATAATTGGCTGTGTGACGCTTGGGGATAATTAAAACATGACCTTTGCTGGCGGGATAGCCGTCAAACATTGCATAGGCTGTTGCTGACTCCGTGAGCAAAGTTAGCTTGCGGTGCGGATTGCAGAATATGCAGTTATTTGTAGAATTTCTTTGATAGTTGTAATGCACGTACTCATAAATCTCGCAAGACTCATTTAACAGAAATGACTTAAATGGAAGTTTTACAATGCACTGGTAGGTAGGTTTTTTGTGGACGTAATGTTCTCGAAAGCCTTCTTTCTTGATATCTCTTCTCACTGCAAAATACGCTTGACCTCCAGGTTTCAACAAATGCGAAACTTCCATCAGCACATTCGCTTGTTCTTCGGGAAACAAGACATTTAAAACATAAAAGCAAATAATAGTATCGAATTGCTGTTCGGGGAATTCTGGAAAATAATAAGAGTCGTAGCCCGCAATGTCAAAACCTTTTTGCTGTAATAGTTTAACATCGCTACCAAAGCCACAACCAAAGTCTAATATTTTTCCTTGTAGCAAGTTTTGCTCTAATAAAATTTTCGCCGGAAATGATAGATAAATTCTTTCGATTGCCGTCAGGTGGCTGAATTTATTTTGTTGCTTCTTCATGGTGGCATAAATTGGATTTAAATCGATACTCTTCAGTCCGCGGAGGCGGACTTCGTTTGTCTAGCAGCGATTTCAATCGCCGAATTTATTCAGTCCGCACACCATCCGGACTTCGTTTGTCTAGCAGCGATTTCAATCGCCGAATCCGATCTTCGTCAAAAAGCTTAGTAAAAATTATATCATTATTGCAGTTTGGCGATCGCCCCTTTAGCCACCAAAACCTTACCAGTCACCAAATCCCGCACCGTAGCCAACAACACCCGCCTCTGGTCCACCTCAAAACTCACCGAAACCCGATCGATCCCCAAAACCCCCGGCGGATTCAAATGCGCCACACAAACCTGCTGGTGGTGGCTTTCCAAAGAGCGAAAATCGCTGTGTTTGTTGAGCAAACTGCTCGTCATTTGCCCTTTTTCATTAAAAACAACCTCCGCCTGCGACACCTCCGCAACTTCCCCAATATCTAACCTAATTTCCCTTTGACCTTCAATTGCCACTTGTAGCGTCAACTCTTCGGAACTTTCACAAGGATACTTCATTTCTTTGCTAAAAATCGGCGAATAAGCATAAGCTTTAGCATAAGGTTCCCAGAGGCGAATTGCATAGGTGTGGCGCAAATAATCGTCAACACTCGCCAATTGTGTCAAGGCTAAAGCACCGTGCGCCACTGCTTCAAAAGGCTTGTCAGTTTTAACTTTTTGCCGCCCGAAATAGGAAACAACTAAATTAGATACAGCCGGAATCAGAGAAGTGCCTCCTACCAGCAAAACCTGTTCGATATCTGCTTTACTGATACCTTTTCCCAGCGCAATGCTCAACACTTCATCTAAAGATTCCCGCAACTGTTCCAACAACTGCCGAGATTCCAGGATTTCCTCAAGTTGATCTCGGTTTAGCTGCAAGTCGTAAGACATAAAATTTTCGTCATCAAACCAACTTTCCTTCGCCTCATTAACTTGAGAAACTTGAATCTTTAACTTTTCCGCTATTTCTAATAAATTTTGCCAGCCCACGCCGCCAACTTCTGCGCGCGACGAACCAATTTGCCGCAAATAATCTTCAACAATCCAGATGTCAATATCTTCGCCGCCGACATAAGCATCGGATTTTGCTAACACTTCGCCGCGCATTAAATTCGGACTCTGAGATTGGCTATTTTTGACAGAGGAAGGAGGCGCTGTGCGCACCAAACTTAAATCTAAAGTACCGCCGCCAAAATCGACTACTAAAACTAAAGAACCGGGGCGTTTCACGGCATATCCCAGGGCGGCGGCTGTAGATTCATCGATTAGCTGAACTTCCTCAACTCCTAAGTTTTCCGCCAAGTCGCGAAACCAATCCAGATAGCGCTCAAATGCTCCGACTGGCACTGTAAAAATTAGTTTGTTTGGTTGGATATTTTGGTGATATAATTGTTTCCATATAGTTCTAATAAATTGTTCTGCTACTGATTCTGGTGTGTAGGTTTCGCCGTCTAAATTCCTGGCTGGAGGCTGATAATCGGCGGCTAAATCGCGTTTAAAAGCTTTGAAAAAACGGTCGGGCTGGGATTGTCCTAAGCGTTGCGCTCGCACTTTTTCTCCCAACACCAACTCCCTCGCATTTTTCACAAACACTAAAGTCGGCACTACAGGTATTTCTCGAATATCTGCGCCCGATTTATTCGTTTTAAAAATCCGGGACATCTCGCCCAACCTCAAAGTTTCTGGTGTTTGCGTGTCCGGGTTGAGAATGCAGACAACTGTGTTGCTGGTACCGAAGTCAATTGCAACTGTAGCCATGTCGATTTTAGATTTTAGATTTTAGATTTATTGGCGAAGATTGAGAATTTTAGATTTCATGCTTCGGGAGATTTTAGATTTACTTTTTCATGCCCGCTGGAAGAGTGCGACTAACTTTAGCAGGAGTAAGAATTTCCTCTCGATTCCGATACCCGACAAATCTAACATAGACTAATTCTCCTTCTACTATATCCTCAACATCCGGCTGGTGCAACTGCGGATTGTAAGTCACTTGTTCCCAAGCCGAACCGATTGTTTCAAAATCCCAACTAGACAAGAGATTTTCTAAGGGAGTAAACAAAGCAGAGAGATTTTTTGCAGGCATATCCGGCTTGGCTTCGGCCATTTTGCGGGCGGCGGGATAGTTGGTTAACAAAGTTTGCAACTGTTCAAAGGTGGCGCGCCGAAAATCGGCAGTGAGTTGAGTTTTTTGCTGCTGCAATTCTTCGCGCAGCCGGAAACACTGCTGTTTCAATTCTTCGATTTCGCTGGGAGACGTGGTGATTCCAGTCGATACGGGCAGTGCGCTTAAAGTGCGATCGAATTCCTGGAAATTCAAATTTAGCACAGTTGCCAGCCGCCGCAGTTGGTTCAGCGTGAGTTTTCCCACGTCTCCCTGCCGCACTAGGCGCACCCCGAACCGACTTAAGCCGGCTTTTTCGCCTAAATCTTGCCAATCGAGAATCTCTAGCTGATTCATGCGTTCCCGGAGGACTGTATCGTACTTAAAGTCGATCGCATCTCCGGCCTCCGATGCAGCATAAGCATAGACTAAAATTAGAAAAATGCCCCCGACAGCTAGCGCGATACCGAAAGCAGGCCCTGTTGTTATATCAACTGTTGCACCGAGGAGATAGAACATTGTTAATTTTTCTAAACTTGTTTTAAAGTCTGAGTTTGTTCGGCGGTCAAATTTTCTTCGCCTTGGTAGTATTCTGGCAGCAAGTCTTGAGATTCTACTTTACCGAGGGCTGTTTCAATTCCGGCGGTGGTTTCGGTACAACTCGAACCTGTGGCGTTGAGGACGGTTTCGGTAATTTTGCCGTCTTTGCCGATGCGGTATTCTATTTGGCGATACTCTGCCATAGTTCCTCTTAGTTTAATGTTTGACGGTTGAGTTGTGACTGTTGAGTTATATTATAGATTCTGTTTACCGATTATTCAAATGAATTTTTGTAGCGACAATGCAACCGGGGTTTCGCCGGAAATTATGGCAGCGATTGCAGCCGCTAATTGTGGTGCAGTTATGTCCTATGGAGACGATGAATATACACAGCGTTTGCAAGTTAAATTTTCCGAGTTGTTCGAGACATCGGTGACAGTTTTTCCGGTAGCAACCGGTTCTGCTGCTAACGCTTTAGCCCTAGCAGTGATGACTCCTCCTTACGGGGCTGTTTACTGTCACGCTCAATCTCACATTAATCTGGATGAATGCGGCGCGCCGGAGTTTTTTACGGGCGGTGCAAAGTTGGTGACATTAACAGGAAGTCATGGTAAGGTCAAGGCAGAGACTTTAGGTGAAATAGTCGATCGCGCCGGTGCAGGAGTCGTCCACCACGTACAGCCCGCCGCCGTCAGCATCACGCAAGCCACAGAAGCCGGCACAGTCTACAATCCAGCGGAAATTGCCCAGATTTCGGAGGTTGTGCGCAGCCATAATTTGCACCTGCACATGGACGGAGCTCGCTTTGCTAATGCTGTGGCGAGTTTGGGCTGTGCTCCTGCGGAGATTACTTGGCGCGCAGGTGTGGATATTCTCTCGTTTGGAGCGACAAAAAACGGCGCAATGGCTGCGGAAGCTGTGGTATTTTTTAATCAAGAATTAGCAAAGACTTTCCCATTTTACCGCAAGCGCAGCGGGCATCTGTTCTCAAAGATGCGGTTTTTGTCTGCGCAGTTGGAAGCATATATAACGGATGATTTGTGGCTAAAGAATGCGACTCACGCCAATAAGATGGCAGCTAAATTAGCCCAAGGTTTGGCGGGATTTGAGAAAGTCAACTTTTGCCATCCTGTCGAAGCTAACGAGATTTTTGTGCAGCTTCCCGAATCATTGATTGCAGCAGCTTTGAATCAGGGTTTTCAGTTTTATGGGTGGGATAAATCTAGCGTGAGACTGGTAACGGCTTTTAATACTAAAGAAGCAGATGTTAATGCTTTTGTTGATTTTTGTAAGGGCGAGCTTTCCCATAATATTTAAAACGGTTCGTAGTGAGGACTTCAGTCCTTCTAAAAACCTAAGGACTCGTATTCCTCACTACGAACCTAGAGTTTAATCGATTCAGGAATAGGTTCTGCAACAGCGGCTAATTCCGGTTCCTCTGCTTCGAGATGCGATTCCAAAAGCGCCAAATTTCTCATATTTGACTTATAAAAAGCATCAAAGATATCTCCGACTAAAGGCACTGAGCCAATAACAGCTTCTAGACCGATATTGTAAATCATTTTGCCTAGGGTTTTGCCGGGGATATTGAATTGAGTAGCCAAATAAATTAGGTAGGCGGAAAACGCAGTATCTACTATATCCCCAGCACCGGGAACTAAACCGATAATTGGATCTAAACCAATGCGAAATTTAGTGCCGGGGATACCAATGGCGGTATCCATCAGGCGGCTGAGTTTGCGGATGCGGTTGAGGGTGGCGAGACGCTCTATTTTGTTCATGCTATTATTGTTCAACTAGCTGGAAAAATTGCCATCAGTCGGAAGACGGAAAAAGCATCGCCCTGACAGGTTCGTAGTGAGGACTTCAGTCCTATTCAAGTCATAAAGGACTCGCATTCCTCACTACAAACTTTATAACAGGTTCGTAGTGAGGACTTCAGTCCTCTTCAAATCAGAGAGGACTGAAGTCCTCACTACAAACTTTATAAGGGTTATTTTATGATATAATCGGCGACGATCGCAAATTGGGAATTAACTAGACTTGAATAAACTTAACTATAGTTAATATGCTTAATTCCCCATTCGTGCATCGTATCAATAATCGGTTTGAGACTTTCGCCCAAAGGCGTGAGCGAATATTCAACTTTCGGCGGAACTTGCAGGTAAATTTCCCGATGCACAATCCCGTCTGACTCCATCTCCCGCAATTGCTGCGTCAGCATTTTTTGAGTAATGCCGTTGACAGCTCGTTGCAGCTCGTTAAAACGCTTCACTCCTTGAAACAACTCCCGCAGAATTAAGACTTTCCAGCGCCCGCCAATCACCTCTAAAGTCCTCTCGACCGGGCAATTTGCGCGCTCAATACTTCCGGCTTTAACTTGCATAGTATCTTTTTGGTAACTACCGCACTTTTCAGTACGTACTTCCCATAATAGCTTGACTCGGTTTAAAGTAGAAACATCCCAGGAATACCCGAGAATTTTCACTAATACCAGTTCCCGAAAACAATGGAACTGTAGGCCCGTACTCCCAAACACGAGCGACCTCAGTCATTCCCAATTATTCAATCTAAAATCTAAAATCTAAAATCGCAGGAGGATTCAGAAAATGATTACCATCAGAAAAAGTGCAGCAAGAGGACACGCTAATCGCGGTTGGCTGGACAGTTATCACACATTTTCCTTTGCCGATTATTACGATCGCAATTATATGAATTTTCGCTCGTTGCGGGTAATCAACGAGGATGTGATTAGCCCCGGCAAAGGTTTCGGCACTCACGGGCACAGGGACATGGAAATCATTACCTATGTACTGGAAGGAGCATTAGAACATAAGGACAGTTTGGGTACTGGTGCAGCGATTAAACCCGGTGAAGTGCAGCGGATGAGTGCAGGTACGGGCATCCAGCACAGCGAGTTCAATCACTCGCAAACTGACCCAGTTCATTTGCTGCAAATCTGGCTGTTACCCGATACAAATGGCTTAGAGCCGAGTTACGAACAGCGGGAGTTTCCCCTAGCAGAAAGGCGCGGACAACTGCGGTTGGTGGCGGCGCATGATGCGAGAGATGGTGCGGTGAAAGTGCATCAAGATGTGGATTTGTACGCTGCTGTTTTGGATAAAAACTCGCGGGTTTCTCATGCTTTGCAGCCAAATCGCCATGCTTGGATACAAGTTGCTCGCGGCGCTGTTTTGCTCAACGGCTTGACTTTAGAAAAAGGTGACGGTGCGGCGGTTAGCGGCGAGGCTGAGTTGGCGATCGAAGCGGCGGAAGATGCGGAATTTTTGCTGTTCGATTTGGCATAAAATTGTCATAGTACAAACATTGTTTCTGTATGGTTATACCTCCTATTTCACCATTATTCCAGGTTTCTATTGTCAGCAAAGGGTTGGCTGGTGGGGTGGGGCGGGTTTATTTAATCTGTTTGTACTGTTTGGGATTATTGGTGAACCCGCCCCTACCAGCTTGTTGGGAATGATGCCAAATATTAGTTGCAGGTGCGTCAGTTCTTAAACTCTGCATTATGCAGAAAAAACTCTAGCTGACGCACCCTACTAATACCGTTTAATTTAGCATAAAATGCCGCATCCTAACATACTGAGCAGCAGTTTGACGGTCGATCGCACTTTTCTAAATAATAGTTAAGATTTCCGCTCTGTAGCTCTGTCTTGGTTAAGCTATATAGATGGGTTTTCACTCATCAGCTTCCCCGGCAAAGGACGATCAGCAATATTCTAGTTACTGAGATACTCCCACCAACTTACCTGTAGTTGCAAAGCTGAAAGCACTGTTCGCTTCACCAATTAGGGTAAAGGCAGCCCAGTTGATTGGATTGGGATATTCTTTCATTTTCATTACGGTCAGCATCGCTTGCCGCAACGCCTGAGCTTTGTCTAACTTGCGATCGAGATTTTGATAAAACTGCACCATTAACAAGGCGGTGGAAGCATCTGGTACTGACCACAGGGACACAATCACGCTGGGAACGCCTGCCGCAATCAAGGAGCGAGACAGCCCGATCGCACCATCCCCAGTTAATGTTCCTTGTCCGGTGTCACAAGCACTCAGAACGACTAACTCAGCATTGAGTTTGAATTCCAAAATTTCTGCTGCTGTTAGCAAACCGTCATCTGTTGCTGATGGTGCTAGCACTATGGCTCCTGGGACATCCTGTTTCCTGAAGTCTTCGAGCAAGCCGTGGGTTGCTAAGTGAATAATCCGTGAAGATGGCATTCGTTTGACAATCGCAACTTTAGTAGCTTCGTTGCCGATTAATGCCTGAGTGTGCAATAAAGGAGCTATGGCTAGAGCTTCCTTTTCTGCACCAGGAAGAGAGTCTAACTTTTCAGGTTTTTGCCCAAATTCAAATGAAATAGACGGCATAGTAGGATTGCCAACTACCAGCATATCTTCCATACCTACCGCTTGGACTCGTTCCTGCTGTTCGTGAGTTAGTTCTAGAACTTTGATTGAGGTAGCTGTGAGGATAGTGTGTTGCTCAATTAAATACTTACCCGACTCATTTTTGAGAGCTGGGAATGGAACTAGGAATAGTGAACCTTGGGGAATAAAGATGACGCGCTCATCCACATTGGTTGGTAAAAGGTCAGCGATATCTTCGATCAGAATGCGATAAAGTTTCTGCGATCGCTCAACCGGGTCACCAGGGACTGTTTCTTCCTTGTCCACTACAGCCTTGCGGTTCAGCCCCCTAGCACCAATCGAGTGGCGATAATTGCCAACCAGTTTTTCCAAAGAGGTAATACGTCCTTGTAACAAGGGTTTGAGGTAAACCGATTTAAAAGTGATTTCACCTGTGGGTTTAATCACCCAAATAAACAGTTTTGATTGCCGTAATTTGGCTTCTGTTGTGCCATCATAATTATTAATAATTGTGTATTCTACGAGGGTGGAATTCTGAGATTTTGCTACATTTTTAATCTGTTCAATTGTCAGATGAAATTTTGGTACTGGCTCCGGTTGGCTTGAAGATAACTGTCTTGCTAATAGATAGGCAATTGCTCTAGCACGACCGCGGTCTGAAATTTCTAAAGCCTCTTCAAATCTTTGCTGCTCAATTAATACTTCTTGCATAACAAGATAAGCCATCTGTTGGATATCCAACATTGATGTTTTTTCTCGATCGTTGTTGCCATTGCCTGCCCAGGTTGTTTCATAAACTTCAATAGCCTGGTGTAGGTGACTTTCTGCTTCTCCTAAGTTTTTAGCTTTGAAAAAAGCCAATCCTAATCGTTCCAGATTGATGGCTTCTGACTGCCATTCTTTGTATTCCTTGGCAATCTTCAACCCCTGCTGGAAATATTCAATAGCCTGGTTGTAATTTTCTTGATATAGATAAACAGCCCCTATATTTCCCACAGCAAACATTTCTCCGTAGGCGTCGCCGATTTCCTTGGCTTTAGCTAAACTCTGCTGATAGTAATCAATTGCACTGTTGTAGTCTTCTTGCAGCGCCCAGACATTTCCTATATTTTCTAAAGCTAACGATTGACCGCGCAAATCACTAATTTCTAGAGCAATTCTCAAACTTTCCTCATGGCAATCAATTATCTTTTGATAATCCTCGCTAGTTTTGCTCTCTCTTCTACCTAGGGAGATACCAAGACTTCCAAGAATACGCCCCTGAAAAGAACGATCGCCAATTTCCCGTGCTATATCTAAACTCTGCTGAAAGTATTCAATCGCCTTTTCGTATCTGTTGAAAACATCATAAGCTATTCCAAAATTGTAGAGAACGTTGGCTTCTCCAGCACGATCGCCACTGATTCGATAAATGCTCAGGGCTTGTTGATAAGAGTTTAAAGATGCTTCAAATTCTCTATTCTGATATTGTTCTTGACCTCGATCGTGATACGTACCCCCTAAGTTTTGTAAAGCTAGGATGGCAAGATTTCCTCCCCAGCTATCCTCTACCTCTCGATAGATGGTCAAAGCTTGTCGATCGGACGCTAAAGCAGCATCAAGCTGATTAGTCTTGCTCTGTTCAAGACCTTGCCGCAACAGAGAATCAGCCTCAGCTTGACGAGAGCTAATTGAGATATCAATAACTTGAGTTTCATCAGCAACAGACACTATAGGAGGCGTTAAAGTAGCACCGAGTTCAAGCTGTTTGATATTGTCTAGTGCAGCTTGGTAATGGTAATCATCTGTCCTGCCTTGTTGTACATATAAATCAGCCGCTTTTTGAGAATCTTCAATAGCGCCCTGACGGTTCCCTAAGTAATAACGTGCAGTGGCTCGATGGTAATAGGTTTCCGGCTCATTGGGATTAATTTGCAGTGACTGTTCGCAGTCTTCTAATGCACCTTGGTAATCTCCAACTTGCGATCGGACAAAACCCCGATTAGTGTAAGCTTGGTCAAACTCAGGATTAATCTGCAAGGCTCGGTTGCAGTCTTCCAAAGCGCCATGAGGCTCTCCAAGTTCTGCGCGAACAAAGCATCGGTTAGAGTAAGCTTGAGCGTCATCTGGAGCAATGGTCAGCGCTTGTGTCCAGTCCTCAAGAGCGCCTTTAAGGTTTCTGAGATTAGAGCGAGCCAGACCTCGGTTGACGTAAGCTTCAGCATAGTTGGGATTGAGGCGTATTGCTTTGGTACAGTCCTCAATGGCTTCCCGGTTATTTCCTAGTCGAGTGCGGGTAAGACTCCGATTAACGTAAGCTTCAATCTCTAAGGGATTAATCCGCAACACCTGAGTGTAGTCTTCAACAGCACCTTGCTGATTTCCAAGCGCTGTATGGGCGGAGGCTCGACTCCTGTAAACATCCACCCAGTCGGGATTAATTTGTAATGCTAAATCGTAATCTCCAATGGCTCCTTGAGTATCACCCAGTTGGCTGCGAGCAAGCCCTCGTAGATAATAAGCTTCAGCTAAGTTGGGATTAATGTGTAGTACCTGATTAAATGCCTCGATCGCTTCCTCATAGTTTTTTTGGTTAAAGCAGTCAACACCGTGCTGTAAGAAGTCAAACTCGCTCATTTTGAGCCTCCCATTCTGAAACGAAAAACGGTTATACAAACGCCGCTCAGGGGGATATCGCCCCCTGATTCTGCTTACCTGGTCACGGTCACTGTCACCGATTTAGTCATCCAACCTCGGTTGGGATCGTCAACTTGTACTGCACGAAGAGAAAGTTCATTATCAACGTCAGCACTAATCGCTGCGAGGAGTTTATCGAGTGGGTTTGTGCTGTTTCTTGCTGCTTCTTGTTCTCCTTTTTCTACTGCTGATTTAGGTTCAATCGGTGCGTCGAGAGGTGGTAATTTTAGCCAGTGAAACTTAGCCGATTTGTTGGCAACAGCAAAGACCTTCAAAATGTCTTGGCCTTCTTTGTATCCATTGGGAAGACTGAATTTTATGGGGATTAACTCTTCGGCTCCGGGACTAAATGTGGCAAACTCTGCACCATCTCCAAAAATATCGAGTTGATCGATCGCCCAATTTGACTGAAAATCTAGTACGACAACGCTCAAATCTTGAGGAGAATCATTCTTGATATGCAAGTATGTTCTTTCTGCCTCCTTCAGGGTTTGCGTTGTTGGGTCAGCCAAGGGATTTTTGTTTTCGTCTGCTAACTGGACGATTAGCTTGTTGGTTAAAGCTGAAGTATTTTTAAGCACTTCGGCAGCCTGATACTTAGCGAGATGGATTAAGCGTTTGACTACCTTTTCAGGAGCATTAGGCTCGTTTACCTTCAGGTGTGGTCGTAAATTTTCAAATGGCTCTCCACTTGGGTCGCAAATTTCGTATTCGCCATCTTTAGTGATAGCAACTTGGTATTGTTCGGCTTGACCTTCAGAAACTAACTCTACCCAACCTTTTCCTACATGAGGAATAGCTGACTTGATTGCCGCGAGTGCTTCAGCCTGAATTTTTAGTATCTCTGGAGGCAGCACCTGATTTGGTGGCAGTTTCCGATCTCCTGTATCCTCTTGTTTGAAAAACAGACGGACTCGCTGGATAAGCTCTATAGGGGCGGCCAACATGACTGCTGGAGCTCCAGCCTCAACCTTGCTTCCTACCGGCAAGGAATCAGGCTCAATAACCGCCCAAGCATTTACTACAGTGATGTCTTCTGTAACTTCAACAATTGCTAATTCCTTCTGATTGAAATCCGTTGTTCCCAATGGATAAATGGCAAACTGTGCGCCTTTGCCAATACCCTGCGCTCTGCCAGCGTCCAACAGCACCCTCTTCTCGGCTGGATCTACCTTAATAACATGGACAGTGTAATGATACTCTGTGCGATCGCTGCCAAAGACTTGACGATTTCCCTCACCGAAAAGCATGGGGCTTTGAGTTTGAAACTGGCCCTGCACCTTAGCATAGATGCGATCGTAAAGTAACTGATAAGTCAGTTCAGAACTCCGGTTAGCTAAAGTATCTAACAGCCAGTAAGTCAGCGCTCCCTGACGCTCTGTACCATTAAAAGCATACTCATAGGCCAATTCCGAAGGACGACAAGCAGCCAGTACAACATACTCGCTCAACTGAGGGAACCAACCCCCAGGAGTCGCATTGCGAGCTGTTCCCCCGGTTAAGCCCCAGTTACGGATCAATTCCTCCTCTGATGCTACTAAGCTGTCGGTTCGTCGCTGGGAGTTGTCATCGCTATCCCCTCCTCGAATGTCAGAGTATTCACCTCGTGTTTCCCCTCCAGAATGGCAGCTATCTAGCACAACTGTGACAACTAATCCCTTGTCAGTCATCCGTTTGAGAAGTGTTATGAATTCAAGATCGCGCAGATAGCGGGATTTGTCTTCGCCAATGTCCATTGGGACGAGTGCTTCATCGAATTGCCCCTGTCCTCTGAGTTGTGGATAAATTGTCGCCGCACGTCCTCCATGCCCAGAATAGTGAATGTATACCTGCTCTCCCTGTTTCGCTATTTCTGTAATGGCATCAAACTTCGCCACAATATTTTCATAAGTTGGTTCCGGGTCTTTCGTTTCGATGGTTTCAGCCACTTCGGGATTCGGAGAAGTCAGCTTAAAAATCCGTTCGGATGGAATATTCAGTGTCTTTAAGAGGTAGCTTGCTACAAGATTAATGTCGCGCACGCATCCTTTAAGATTCTTGTAGAACCGATTAGGTTTATAGCCGTCAATTCCAATTAATAAGGCGTAAATATTCGGTGTTTGCTCAGATTTATCAGTCATGATATTGCTTCACTTTCTAGTTTTTACTCAATCGGGCTAAGAACTCGCTCTCTTTATATTCCAATAGGGTTCAGTTAAGCCATATCCCCCTAGCCCCCATTAAAAATGGGGGACAATAACTTAATCTTGCGTCCCCCGAATCGTTGCGGGGATGCGACGGGGATATCCGAGGAACAAACAGTTTTAACTGAACCGTTTTGCTTGAGATACACCCAAGTCTATTGGGAAATAAAATGCACCCAAAACTGTCCATCAGGAATGCAGGCTTCCCGAATTAAGTTGTAAGAGTAATGCTGAAACTTACCCTTTTCATTGTTTCCTTCTGGGTCGTTGAAATCGTAGCCATCAGCAAACCATTCGCCGTAGGGATCGTGAACGATGAAGCCAGTGCTGTCGTATCCAACCACTACAATAATGTGACCGGATCGGGTAAAGTAGCCGTGTATTATTGCCGGCTTTTTGTTGCCTAACCAGTCTTTTACCTCGTCGATGGTTGCTGCTTGGGTGAAGCTATCTTTCGCTCCGTAGTCTCGTACAATTTGAGCCAGATCGTTAGGATCGTGCCTGTCTAATCCCTGGTCTAAGGCATATCGGTAAAGCTCGTCTTCAAACTGTCCCTCACTTGTACGGCGAGGAACTTCAAAGTATTCTAAGCACATAGCAAGTGAAGTCACATTGCAAGCGCCTGTAGGGTTTTCGATATTGTCATTCTGAGGTTTATAGGGGACATCAAACTTTATTTGATCGGGGTTTTGTTGGGGATAAACTTTATTGTTACCCTCCAAAACTTCGACGTGTTCTGCAAAGACATACCAAACCACAGAGTTATGGAATGGTTCGCTTAAGGTAATTTTTAAATGTTGGCGCTCCACGTCAAAAAAGACAAGATTGAGTTGAGTTCCCGCAGTGAGATTGTACTTCTGTTTGTCAGAGAGGGCCTCAGATTGGAGTGGTTTATTCTTGATGATGGTGTTCTTAATCACCTGAAGCAGGATTGACGCATCTCCTCTGGTTACCCCTTTTGGAGCTGCTATTAATTTGTCAGCGGTTTGGGGCCCGAGAAATTCTGGTTCGTCACAGCCAGTCTGTTGCTGAAATCTCTTGAGAGCTGCTGTGGACAACAAGCCAAATGTGTCCTCTGGTGGATCGTTGAGCAATCCCTGCTCGATGAATAGCTTTTGGAGTTCAACGGTTAACTCTTTGTCTTTTGCAATGTCGTTGGTATCGTAGCGGATATTTTTGCCGACGAAATCTTGGATATTCATAGGTCTTTTATTTGTTGAGTAAGTTGTGCAATTGAATCTGTTTTGTGTTGCAACTAGCCATCAAGTACCTGTTGCAAAAACTTTGTTGGAGAGCCTGCGCTCTTTGGACGTGGACTTGGCAGAATTAGGTAAAACCAGCCGTACAGCCTTAGTCAATTTGCATCAAAGTTCTAGGTGCAGCACTCAAGCAGGTTAAGTTGTTAATCCCAGTGATTGAAGAGTTTCATCACCAACAATCCCATCCTCAGTCAGTTTTTTTTGCTTTTGAAACTCTCTGACAGCTCGATCCGTTCCCTTTCCAAAGATGCCATCAGCTCCATCAGCTCCGACATCAAAACCTGCATCAATCAAAGCTTGTTGCACTTGTCGCACATCCTCACCTTGGATTATTGGCTCGGTAAGTTTGAGAACCCGAACTTCAGGCATTCCTGAAAACAGAGCTTGCTCGGCCAAGCGCCTGCGTGTCAGCCCTGGCCAGGGTTCACCATTGACTTTATTCCACACAGGAAACTGATTGGCTGCTCCTTGATAATCTCCGTCGTTCAACAGCTTCAGAAGAGTTGAACCTCCAAAACCTTCTGTTCCTGGGCCGACGTTGAAGCAGAAACAAACCAGCGCAGAAAACTGATTGTCATTAAGCTGAACTTCAACGGCATCCTCAACATAGGATTCAAATTTTTCTAAATCTCCGATCAGCAAGTCTTCTGCTTCCGTTTGGCTAATGGTCATTTCTGGAAACACATCATCGCCAGTGTGTCCGTAACCAATTGTCCAAACTCCACCGCCATCATCATAAGCAGTCAGCTCGCATCCTTCAAACGCAGTCAGAAGCTTAAAGCCTTCTTGATTTATGTGCTTTGAACCTTTGCGTTCTGCCACATCAGGCGGTTGTTTGTCGGCAGGATGAATATGATATGTTTTAGCCACGCTGAACTTTAAAGCATCGATTAATGCTTTTATTTGCCCGTTAGTCTCCGTGACTTTAATAGCTAGGTCGTCTTTGATTTCGTATACGCGACCATCGCCGAAGATTTCAAGCGATCTTTTTGACATTCTAGTTTGTCCTTTTTTAAAGGTTGATTTGGTCAACAGATGCATCCTGAATATGAGCTAGCGCCGAGTAGGAGCCAGCCTCTCGCAACCAATGGGAAAGATTGTGTTAGTTGATATTGTTTCGGAATTGGTTGCGACAAGTAATTTTCACCATTACGCCTGTTGCTGGACAGCTTCAGAAATTTTCTCTAAACCTTTACAAAAATTCATTGATATTTTTTCGTAATTGGTTGCGACAAGTGATTTATACCCTTACGCCTGTTGCAGGATAGCTTCAGAAATTTTCTCTAAACCTTTACAAAAATTCATTCTTTAAATGGAGGACAAACTCATTAGCTCGGTTTGATACTAATTCAAGTATTGCGAGAATAAAAATGCCATTATAAGTTCGTAGTGAGGACTGAGCGTCCTCCTGCTTGTTAGTCCTGGACGCACGGGTGGACAGAAACCGGGTTTGATGGACGAAAATCTTTCTTGTTACCCGTAGATTAGGTAAAAAACCCGGTTTCGAGGAGTCCCAAATGCGTCAGTCCTGTTTGTGTGACAATATGCCACAAACCGGAAAACTTATCCGTCCGTTGATAGGTGGGTATGTTAAATTGACACAATAATGAACTACAGCAGAACAATTCCGGCTATTTTGAGTGCTACGATCGCCCTAAGCTCGATCGCACTTATTCCACTCACATCACCTGAAATCGCCCTAGGATTAACCGCCGACGCAGTTAAAACCGTCGCCAAAGAAATCACCGTGCGCATCCAGGGCACAAAAGGCGGTTCAGGAGTAATTTTAGAGAAACAAGGCAGCACATACTATATACTCACAAACTGGCACGTTGTCGATAAAGCTGGCGATTACGAAGTTGTAACTCCCGACGGCAAAGCTCACTCTGTATCATACAGTCTAATCCGGCGAATGCCCGGTGCGGATTTAGCGATCGTCCCCATCAGCAGCCCTCAAAGCTACCGTCTCGCTGAATTAGCCAATTCTGCGGCAACTCCCGGAAAAAAGGCTTATGTGGCTGGTTGGCCGATATCCGGCGGTTCCCTGCAACAACCGATTTTCATAGCTACGGAAGGTCAACTTACCGGCCGCCAAACTCCCTGGAACGGTTATACTTTGGTATACAATAACTTAGTGAGAGCTGGCATGAGCGGCGGCCCAGTGCTCGATGACGCGGGGCGAGTTGTGGCAATTAACGGTATTGTCAGGTTAGAAGAGAATTCGGATAAAATCGTGGCGGCGGGGATAGAAATCAATACTTTCATGAAATGGCGATCGACTGTTTCGCTACCTGCACTACCCCAATCTCCAACAGCCGGAAACCCAAAAACTCCGGCGAACAATGCGCCACGGAACCCTGCAAGTGCGATCGCCTTTGCTGCGACAAATACCCTCAAAGGGCCTTCGGAAGTTGTCAGTTCCCTTGCCCTTGCTTCCGCTTATTTTACCACAGGAAACAGCAACGGCACAATCTCTGTTTGGAATTTTCCCAGCGGGCCATTAAAAACTACCTTGCAAGGACACGCGGAAGCGGTAAATGCACTGGCATCGAATGCGGACGGAAACGTGTTAGCTAGCGGCAGCGACGACAAAACTGTAAAAATTTGGAATTTAGAAACTGGCGCGGTTGTACGCACTTTGAGCGGGCATTCCGGTGCTGTTTCGAGCGTTGCCGTCAGTCCCGACGCTCAGTTTGTCGCGAGTGGCAGTTGGGATAAAACGATTAAGATTTGGAATGCGAAAACAGGGGAATTGCTGCGGACTTTAACCGGGCATTCTGGGCTGATAAATGCTGTTGCAATCAGTCCCGATAGCCAAACTTTGGCTAGCGGTAGCAAAGATGGTTCAATTAGGTTGTGGAATTTAGCTAACGGTCAAGCAATTCAGACGATTGGCGGCAAAAACTTGTCTGTTTTGTCCCTAGCTTTTACTCCCGATGGCAAAACTTTGGCCGCCGGAAACAGCAACGGTACTGTTGGGTTATGGAATACCGGAAACGGGCAGTTAATTCGGCGCTTGAGCGGGCATACTGACGGAGTTTGGTCTGTGGCAATCAGTCGGGATGGGAGTATGCTGGTTACTGGGAGTTGGGATAAGAGTGTGAAACTGTGGGATTTGCGATCGGGCCAATTGAGGGGTAATTTGAGCGGTCATTCTGGCTACGTTACTGCTGTGGGAATTAGCGCTGATGCTAAGACTATTGTGAGTGCGGGTTGGTTGGGGGAAATTAAGATTTGGAAAAGGAGTTAAGATTTTTTTAAATGAACCGCAGAGGGCGCAGAGGGCGCAGAGTGAGAGATGCAGGAGAGAGGTTTGCGATCGATGTTTAAGCGGACATACTGACGGAGTTTGGTCTGTGGCAATCAGTCGGGATGGCAGTATACTGGTTACTGGGAGTTGGGATAAGAGTGTGAAACTGTGGGATTTGCGATCGGGCCAATTGAGGGGTAATTTGAGCGGTCATTCTGGCTACGTTACTGCTGTGGGAATTAGCGCTGATGCTAAGACTATTGTGAGTGCGGGTTGGTTGGGGGAAATTAAGATTTGGAAAAGGAGTTAAGATTTTTTTAAATGAACCGCAGAGGGCGCAGAGGGCGCAGAGTGAGAGATGCAGGAGAGAGGTTTGCGATCGATGTTTAAGCGGGAAACGGCACTGCCGTGTCCTCTATCTCTGCTGAAAAATACTGTAAGATAAAATTGTTGCGTAAGGTCAGCGTTAATTTCCTATAACTCGATGGATGCGCAGCAAGTAAAAATTTTGATTGTTGATGACCATCGCCTGCTTCTCAATGGAACGATTAGTCTGGGAAAGCGATCGCTTTCCTAGTACACAAATCCGCTCAGCCCAAACAGTCCAGGAAGCTCTAACGCCAGTGAGAAAGTATTTGCCTATTGCTCTACTTCAAAACCATTCAAGTCAAAGTGCGAAATTTCGCCCCCCCTCGATCGACCCACCCTCACCCTAGAGATGAAGCGGGATTTGTGTTTGTGGTTAGAGGAATCTCTATGCAATGTGGGGAAACACGCTCAGGGAACGACTCGAATTGTGGTGACGGGACAACATCTCGATCGGCAATATATCCTGAAAGTGCAGGACAATGGCGCTGGAATGAAACCTGGAGAGGGAGAGAGAACCAAGCACTGTAACCTTTTGGCCACAAGATTGGGCGGACTGTTTCGGCGAGAATCTTTGCCCAAGGGAGGGGTGATTTGCGAACTCTCTTGGGTAGTGGAGTCGGTGTAATTCTGCTACTAACGGTGAAGTTGTACCGCGCAACTCACCGAGGATTGTTGCACTACCAACAGCTACAGCGCTTTTGCAGGACTACCATCCCTCTTTCATCCGCAAATACTCTGCTCGCAGCTACATACAACGGAATCATTTCTCAATTCTTAATCGAGTTGGAGCGCCATTCTTTAGGTGATCGTAGATAATCAGGACTTCATAGTCTGAAGGACTCTCTTCCAACATTACTAAACCTTCTGCTTTCCCGTCCTTGGGGGTGGGAATTTCGCCCAAATGCTCCATCTGACCAATTCTCCCTGATTTATCAGACTGGCAATCCTTGCCGTCCCAAAAATAAACTTGGTATGAATCCGAACTATCCTCACGTGGTCCAGCCAGGATTAGAAAGCCTTTTTCAACACGAGTGATGTCACGGACACCTAGTCCACCCAGTTACACGTAAACCAACTTCGCCTCAGCGATCGGGTTTGCAAATCGACACTTCAATACTTGGTACCCAGTTTCCTGGCAGTACAGGACTGCGGAAGCCGATATACAATTGTTCCTTGCGGACAGCAATCCCTTCAATATCAACGCCGTTCTTTTGACTTGGAATGTGGCTATAGTCTTTCAAGACTTCTTGGCTATCGAGGAAGTCTCGCAGGCTAGTTTCCTCCAATGCCTGCTTTTTACCGTAGTCGTCCAGGGAAAAGCGAAACAAGCGATCGCGATCTGGGTCTATTTTCGCTTCCTTGTTGTTCTTGTTGCTTTTGCATGAGTGAGAACCCACAACATAAACTGTGTTACCCTCACAGGCAATTCCCTCAATGTCGATCTCAACAGCATACTTGTTCAGGGCGATCTCGTTTATGACCTGATAATCCTCACCGTCACGCCCCAAGATTTGCACTTGGTTTCCCTCGTCTGAGCCGATCGCCAGGAATTTCTTGCTGACATTGATGACGCTGACATCGATGGCGCTGATATCTTGATTGTGAAGAATCTTTCCAATAAAATTGACGGTTCCCAATTGTGATATTGATGGCATATTATTCCCTTAATATTAAAGGTGGCTCAAAGTCGTCGATTCAATCATTTCTACGGTTCTGTACTTACCGTTGATGGTAACTTTGGCTCCCAAACTGAAGACTTAGTTAAGCGATTCCAAGCAGCTTGCAGCCTAACGGTTAATAGCATAGTTGGCGAGCGAGACGTGGCTCGATCTAGAACAAGTTAAATATAACACCGGAAAAACTCACCCTACTTTACGCAGTGGCGAGCGAGGCGATGAGGTCAAATATTTACAAGTGCGGCTAAATGGGTACTATGGAGATCAACTTGTTGTCAATGGCAGCTTTGGCTCCAAAACTGAAGCTCTGGTACGGCAATTCCCAGCAGATCGCAAGCTAACGGTTGATGGGCTCGTCGGGTCAAATACTTGGAGTTTCCTAGAGCAACCTAACTATGATGTTTAGGATTTTATCGTTTGATTAAATTGAGAATTGAACGGGCGATCGAAATTGGAGAAAGATCGCAATTAGCACCTCAAGGAAGTGCGATCGCCTGTCTTGACCTTACCCCACAGCCAGATTTAGTCATCGAAGTTGCCGACTCAACCTTATCCGACATCGGCGAAAAACGGTTGCTTTACGAAGAACTAAAAGTCGCTGAATACTGGGTGATAGACGTAAAAAAACAGAAATCCTTGCCTTTGCCATCATCGCCGATAATGGCAGCCGGCGACTCGTACAATCCGAAGTTTTGCCAGGACTACCTATTGCTTTGCTTTGTTAGAAGCCCTGGGCCGAAGTCGGACTCAAGACCAAGCCCAGGTAGGTGCTTGGTTGTTAACTCAATTTCAGCAACAATAATCCCTGCTTTTTTCCTCATCTCTTCCTTCGCGCCCTTTGCGCCTTTGCGGTTCGTTCAAAAGTCTTATTCATAAAAGCGTCAATTTGTCAATCCCCACTTGACACTTGCTTAACAATCCGCAACAAAAATATATTTTGACACACTTGTATAAAAAACAATTAACTACGTGACACAACCCCCAACAACGCAATATAAAGGGTTTCAAGCTGAATTTGATAAATTGATATACGTCGCCAAGATTCTCAAAATGATAATACCACGCAAACGACCTAAATTCGTAAAATAAATGAGAATGAAATCAATAAAAAAGCGAACACAACAGCCATAAAAATAGTGATTGTTTGAAAAATTAAAACTGAAGTGACAAAAGTATTATTTAAACCTATAAATTAGCAAAAGCAATCTCAGCCTTAGCCGAAGTCAGACAACAGCAGCCGAAAACTCGCCACCAGTTTCTATCGTACGATCGACACTTATGATAGATTTGGTTCTTGCCGGACTACACTGGAAGACAAAATCAAATTAGAATTTGCGCCAAAAATTCGATCGACCCGCACTGCTAGCGGGACTGTGCATTTTGTGGAACAGCCGTCGGGCCGGTCTTAGCGGAACAGGCTTTGGCAGAATCAATCTCAAATCTCAAACCTAAAATCGACTGACTTCTGACAAATGATTGAAGTAGAACACTTAAGCCGGTTTAGCAACTATTCTGTTATACTGATTTTCTGGTTTATCCCCTTAAATAAGGGGTTAAATCCAGAAATGTATTTCTAGCTAATCTCCTCAATAGTCTAGAACTTTCCTAGAATGCTGTTACCCTTACCGAACATTGAAAACAGAATATGCAAGCTAAAACTACAACCCCTAAGCCCCTAGTCTCTGTCTACGCTGAGAAGGGCGTCTTAGCCTTCCGATTCAGCAGCAAGTACAATCCGCTGTTTGAAATCTTGGACGGCAAGGCCCCAACTAAGCAACGGACTATGGGACTAGGTTTAAGGGAGTCACCTGAGAATTGGAAGTTAGCCCAGTCAGCAGCGCTGCGTATAGAGCGTGATTTGTCAGACTCTGAAAACTGGCAAATACTATTTGACCCTACGTTTGTTAAGTACGGCTTAGCGGTCAAGTACACATCAGCGGCGTTGAAGCTGGCAGCTCCGCCTATCGTAGAGCCTGAGATAACGGTAGGTACAATGTGGGAGGATTACCTAATTTGGAAACAACCACAACTGCAACCAACTACGTTTCAGTTTAAGTTTAACAGTACCTTTACTAACGCGCTTAAAGGGTTAGTTTGGGATGGCAAAACTAAGTCATTTACAGGTTCCCAAAACAGTGTATGGGATTTACCGCTATGCCCTAGTGTTACTGACTTGATATTGGCTCACAAAATGAGCGCTGACAGCAAAAGCAACTTATTTTCTTCTTTGTCAGAAGCCTTCACGCGCCTACAGTCACAGGGTAAAACTAAGCTAGCGGTAAATCCCTTTGCAATCGTTAGTACCATTGCTGAAAACAAAACTGATAAATACAAATCGGTAGTCGATACAGAGGGATCGGTTAATTACCGATGGTGGGATAAGGAAGATACAGAAAAGAATCTAGCCGAACGCGATAGACGTGCATTTACAAAAGATGAACGGGACATCATCATCAAAGCGTTTTATGAGTCTACACGACACGGCGATCGAAAAGCTGCACCTTTAATCGAATTTCTGTTTTTAACAGGTTGTCGTCCCGGTGAAGCTTTTGCGCTTGAATGGAAAGACCTATTTATGGGAAAAGATGGAGACTATATCCGATTTAGCAAGTCCTATAACGGACAAATTAAAAATGTCCAAGTCACCAAAACAGGTGATATACGCATCTTCAAAATGTACCCCAAGCTACGCGAGCTATTGCTACGTATCAAACCTGCTACTGCACAACCTAACGATTTAGTTTTTACTAATACCCGTGGGGACGCATACAACTCTGGCTGTATCGGTATTGTATGGAATGGTAAACCTGAGACTGACAAAAACGGAATAAGAAACGAAAATCCCGGCGTTGTTAGTCGTTTAGTAGCATCTACCTTAATTTCCCGCTACCTCTCTCCCTACCATGCACGTCATACATTCATTACCTTAATGGCACAGGCTGGTACTGACTTATTCCTGCTAGCTACGGCGTGCGGTAACAGTGTAGAAGTTATCCAACGACACTACCTAGGCGTTAACGAAAACGCACAGTTCCCTGACATCTAACCCTACCAGTACATAAACCAAACAAAAAATAAACCCCCTAGGTTAAATTAGGGGGTTTTTTATTGACTATTTTACAACCTTTGTCTGTTACCTGACACTTACCTTTGCTTCACTCACACTATGTGCATACCTCGACTGAAGATTAATTTTGTTCCGACCGCGAGTGAACGGGATTTAAGCAGCCATCATGTTCTACTTTACCGAGAATACAGATATGATTTACCATTTACCCCCTTAAATAGGGGGATAAATCGTAAATATATTACAGCTACTAATCAAAATTAAATCCCCCGCTATATTTAAATAGATAAGTTTTATTAATGAAGTGAGTCGCTATCCTTTCCCTTCATTTTTTTGTAATTTACATATCACTCATGCTCTTAATCGCTACAGAAACAGCCATTTTTGCCTCCTTTAAGACTTGAAAGTTACAAAACCCGGGGGGGAATTATTTTTCTTTACTACCTCTTTCTACCCACTATTTTTGTACCTCTCTGTTCATGTTTTTTATCTAGTTAGTTAGTTCTAATGCAATATTTCCGTTACATTAATTTACAATTACTCTAATTTTAATATTAATAAAACTTATCTATTCTACCCCCTATACTCGTAAATGTTTACAAATCTTACATATGTACATCACTTAAATAACACTGTTTAATGTTGACAACGATGTTACCAACCTATAAAGTTCTGTAAATTTGTACTACTTAAATCCGCTTTATTTACCCACAAAAAAGTAGACCAACTGAGATTGACCTACTTTGATTTACGGTTTAATAGTGCTTTAGCCGTTACAGTAAACAAAACGGATAATAGCACCTTGTGGTTTCAAATGTTGGTTGTGTTCGTCTAGTTTAATTTTCCACCATCTCCGACGGCATCTATCAATTATGCTATCGCCATCCTTAAGCGCTTCTAGCTTATAAGCAGGGACGTACTTATTCTTTGTCAGGTAATGAGATGTTACTATGTGTTCCCAATAATGGGGCATAGAGACGGGTGTATTTTCGTAATTCACAGTCATTCTGCCACTTCCTTGTTCAGAATACTTTGCGCTTAAATCGCTGGCTGTTTTCAGTATAGGTCAAAATAATTCTAAACCATATAGGTCTACAAAAATAGTATAGCGTTAAAATGGACTAAAACAACATATTCCAAAATATGTTAGGATAGGGTGTAAATAGTAAATTAAAAACCCTCCTATTCAACTTTTTTGTACCTTTTAGTCTAATTAAGTAAGCTATAATAAATAAACCATATTAGCGACTTACGCTACAAACAAAGGTTATATAACGAACTTTTATTTTTTCTGTACCACTACCCGTAAAAAAACTTTACAGTCGCACCTGTTGACAAGTGGCTGCAAACCTGCAATGGTAAGTAGTTAAGGAAGATTGATGCGCGGTAGCGAGGCTTCTCACAGCCCAACTAACCACGGCTTCCCCAAAAGTTGCCACACAACGATTGGAACAGAATAATTATGACAGATTTACCGTTATCAAGTGATTTGCGATCGCAAATCGTAACGTCGGCACGACAAAATCGGACAGAATACGAGTTATGGCATCCCCTTCCGTTTTACAAAAAGCTTGCCCAAAAGTTAGGCATAGATTCCTATGCAAAATGTTTCGGTCACTTAACTATAACGGAAACATGGAAACGTCTAGTGCATTATGAGGGTGAGTTTCCTCCTCCTGAATCGATAGAGCGAACAGAGCGAAAAACGCAGTTACCGAATGAGAGTCCACATATCGCTCTTAAGAAAGCGATTGTAATGGAGGAATACTTAGGGAATAGCGACAAAGCGCAAATAAACATGGTAACTGACATCACCCCACCAAGTATTTTGCAGCTACCGATATTGCCTCTTTCTTCACCACAATTTTTACCCGCTCTTCGTGGTTTGTTCTTTGTGATGGCAAGCAAAACAGAACCAAAAGTTATTTATGTAGGCAAATCTCAAAACTTAAAAGTTTCTTGGGAACCTGTTTATACACGCATATCTATCGCTAAGTGTCCAATTGCAGGACACAGAAGACGAGAGGTAACTACCTTGACAAACTTAGGACTTGACTCGTATATTAGGTGGATACTTTTACCCGGCGGTAACGAACCTTCTGTGTGGCAAGAAGACACTGACAGTAGCCAACTTTCTTTGTGTCAAGCTCACGCCAACAAAGCGCTTAGTCCCTTCTTTTTGGGTAGGGAAATAGAAGGTGAAACTACTTTAGATTGGGGGGGTTTACCAGTGTCGAGACATCGGTAAGATAATCGCAAATAAATATGCTAATGAGTCCTTTGGGTAGGGGGGCTCATTTTTATGTTTTAATTCCTTATTTAAGGGGTTAAAATGGGTGAGTAATAAAATACAAGATCCTAAGCTAGCTCTAGAATAATGCTAGATGAGATTGCTTGTGTAGCGGTAGCAGTTAAGGGACACTGGTAAGTGGCAGCAAGGTCTGAAAGTACCTAAATTGGTTGATTTACTGGACAATTCCTAGAAAATAGCCCCCCATCGGCTGAAACCCTTGACAAATGATTGAAGTAGAACATTTAAGCAAAACTTACGGTTCGACCGCAGCGATCGCGGACGTGTCTTTTTCGGTCGAATCAGGAGAAATTCTCGGGTTTTTGGGGCCAAACGGCGCCGGTAAAACCACAACCATGCGGATTTTGTCGGGATATTTGCCCGCATCCAGCGGTACCGCCCGCATCGCTGGCCTCGATGTTCACGAAAACTCGATGGCTGTCAGACAGCGCATCGGCTATCTACCGGAAAACCCGCCGCTTTATCCAGAAATGAGCGTGGAAGGGTTTCTGTTTTTTGTGGCGCGGATTAAGCAAGTACCTGCGGGCGATCGCGCGCGACGAGTTACTTCCGCGATCGAACGCTGCGGCCTGATTGAAAAACGCAAAGTTTTAATCCGCAAACTTTCCAAAGGATTCAAGCAACGAGTTGGTATCGCGCAGGCGATCGTCCACGACCCGCCCGTGATTATTTTAGACGAACCAACAGTCGGCCTAGACCCTCGGCAAATCATCGAAGTTCGCAATTTAATCAAAAGCCTCGGCGACCAACACACAATCATCCTTTCGACCCACATTCTGCCGGAAGTCAGCATGACTTGCAACCGCGTCACCATCATCAATCGCGGTCAAATCGTCGCAGCAGGTACTCCCGAACATTTGATGGGAGAGTTGGCCACCGGGGAAGGTTACGAAGTCGAAGTTGAAGGTGAGGCGGATTTGCTGAACAGTCTGCTGTTGCCTTCTTTGGAAAATGTGCCGGGAGTTCGATCGGTCGAATTGATTCCCAGCCAGCAATTTTTAACCAGTCGCTACCGCCTGCGGGCATTGTGCGAATCGGACATAGAACCCGGACGAGACATCGCCACAGCTATTATCGCCTCAGGATTCGGACTCTGCGAAATGCGCCGCAATCGGGCTAGTCTGGAAGATGTGTTTTTACGGCTGACAGTGGCCCAACAGAAACCGGAAGAAAGTCTGGTTCACAGCGAACCGGAGGTCGATCGAAATCTGCAAGCAGTGGCAGAAATTCAAGATGCGCTCGCGGATGCTCATCAATCGGAATCACAACCGACAATCGCGGATGCTCATCAATCGGAATCGCCACCGATTGTGGAAAATCTGCTAGTTTCAGATAGGCAACAGTCGCTCTATGATTCAGATTCAGCATCCGAACCGATTGCAGAAACTGTAGAGTCACTCTATGATTCAGATTCAGCGTCCGAACCAGTCGTAGAAACTGTAGGGTCGATCGAGCATCACGAACCAGCATCCGAACCATTCGTAGAAACTGTAGAGTTGATCGAGCATCACGAACCAGAGTTCCAGTCTGTTGTAGAAACTGTAGAGTCGATCGAGTATCACGAACCAGAATCCCAGTCAGTCGTAGAAACTGTAGAGTCGATCGGCGATATAGAACCAGAAATGCAACCTGTTGCAGAATTTCTGCTCCTTGTCGAAAGACAAGGGTCGATCGAGCATCACGAACCAGAAATGCAACCAGTTGCGGAAATCGTAGAGTCGATCGAGCATCGTGAACCAGAAATGCAACCAGTTGTCGAAATCGTAGAGTCGATCGAGCATCGTGAACCAGAAATGCAACCAGTTGCGGAAATCGTCGAGTCGATCGAGCATCGTGAACCAGAAATGCAACCAGTTGCGGAAATCCTAGAGTCGATCGAGCATCGTGAACCGGAACCGATTGTCGAAAATCTGCTCGTTGTCGAAACCGTAGAGTCGATCGAGTATCTTGGGCCGGAATCCGAACCTGTTGCGGAAATCCTAGAGTCGATCGAGCATCGTGAACCAGAATCCGAACCTGTTGCGGAAATCCTAGAGTCGATCGAGCATCGTGAACCGGAATCCGAACCTGCTGCACAAATCATAGAGTCGATCGAGCATCGTGAACCGGAATCCGAACCTGTTGCGGAAATCATAGAGTCGATCGAGCATCGTGAACCGGAATCCGAACCTGTTGCGGAAACTGTAGAGTCGATCGAGCATTCTCCACCTCAATCGCAACCAGTTGCAAAAAATCGGCTACTCAAGAAAAAGCAACAACCGAGTAGCGATGTTCAAGCAGAACAGCCACCTGCTACCAGAAAGCGACAAATAGAAAGAAAGCCAGGATAGCAACGACAGCCAAACACCACCCGCAGGCGACTCAGAATCAACCAATTACAAATAACCAATTACCCATTCCCAGTTCCTAAATGTTAGTAATGATTAGTAATATTGTCGCAATTTACCGCAAAGAACTGCAAAGCTATTTTGCCTCGCCATTAGCATATGCCATCGCCGCAGTCTTTTGGCTGATCACAGGCTACTTTTTAATCGCCATTCTCCTCGCCCCCGACGGGTTAATTCCCCAAATCGCCCAGCGAGACCAAGCGGGAATTACCGAACCTCCCATCGACGTAGCCTACGAATTCCTGCAACTCTTCCTGCGAATCATGGGTTCCCTGTCACTGTTCGTACTACCCGCACTCTCAATGGGACTTTACGCAGAAGAACGCAAACGTGGCACCTTGGAACTTTTAGCCACATCGCCTTTAACAAACTGGGCAGTTGCTACCGGCAAACTCCTCGGCGTCTTAACATTTTATACCACAATGTTGCTGCCCCTGCTCTTCTGCGAGGCGATCGCCCTCAGTTCCTCAACCCCACCCGTACCCCCCGGCGTCCTCACGCTAGGACACGGTGGCTTAATCCTCCTAGCAGCAGCAGTATTGTCCCTCGGAATGTTTATTTCCTCCCTCACAGACAGCACAATTTTATCAGCCATCCTCACCTTCGCTCTAGTATTATTTCTGTGGGTAATCGATGCCGCCGCCGTCACTATCGGCGGCCCCTTCGGAGCAGCATTAGGACAACTTTCGCTCCTAACACATTACACCAATCTTGTCAAGGGAGTTTTTGATACCAGCAGTTTAATTATGTTGGTCAGTTACATCATTTTAGGAGTATTTCTCACCGCCCAATCCATCGACGCCTTGCGATATCAGCGTTCTTAGCGAAGGGGAAGGAAGAGGGGGAGACACGGAGAGGGTCTGATGGGGAGACACGGAGAGGAAGAGGAGCAACGAATTCCCAATGACTACTGACTACTGACTACTGACTACTGACTACTGACTACTGACTACTGACCAATGACGGCAGGACCAATGACTACTGACTACTAAAAAGTACCTCAAACAATGAGATTTGTCAATCCAAAAATCGACTTTGCGTTTAAAAAAATATTCGGTTCCACCGACAGCAAAGACATCCTAATTAATTTTTTAAACGCCATCCTTTATGAAGCACAGCCTGTCATCGAAGACTTAGAAATAATCGACTCCCAACCTGTAAATCCAACTTTGGGAATCCAAGACACACACCTAGATGTCAAAGCCACAATTAACAGCGGCAGAATCGCCCTCATTGAAATCCAACTACTTAACGTGCCTTCCTTGGAGAAAAGAGTGTTGTACAACGCTGCCAAAACCTACAGCCTACAATTAACAGGAGAAGAACGCTACGAAAGACTGAAAACAGTAATTTCCTTGAAAATTGCCGATTTTGAAATGTTTGAAAATCAGCCAGAATTTATGACTAGGTTTGTTTTCAAAGAAAAAGAGCAACAGTTAGATTTTCCCGATACAGAAATAGAATTAGTATTTGTAGAACTGCCAAAATTTAGCAAAGAATTAGCACAATTAGAAACAACCGCCGAACAATGGATTTACTTTCTAAAAAACACCAGGAATCTGGAGACCGTACCAGAAACACTCAGTGCTGTTCCCGAAATTCATAAAGCTTTGAGGATAACCAGCGAGGACAACTTCACTCAGGAAGAATTAAATGAATTGCAGAACCAAGAACTGTGGATTCAATCCCAGCAGATTGCCATAGATTTAGCAATAGACGAGGTGACAAAAACCGCTCAACTATCGTTAATATTGCGTCAAATCGTGCGGCGTTTAGGCACAATACAACCGGAAACAGAAAACAGCATTCGTCAATTAGGCGTACAGGAATTAAAAGAATTAGGAGATGCCGTGCTGGATTTCAACCATCAGTCAGATTTAACAGCGTGGTTGCAGCAGGCTAATAGGATATAGAATAACATTCTCTAACCGGAATTTGGTCACACAATATTTACGTTATGAAAATTAGCAAAACAAATTGGAAATACGTTTTTTTGCTGGGCCCCCTTCTCACCGCAGCGGGGGTAACAGCAGCACTTGTATCCGGAGTATGGGAACCGCTGACAGTCGGCTTAGTTATTGCTGGAATAGTGACGATCGCGCTTTGGCTGCTATCTTTGAGTTACGAACAAGGCTTTTGGGGGCGGCGTTCCACTCAAGCGAGTACCAACGCCTTGATTGCTACCCTCGCCGTCTTTGTGATTATCGGGGTAATTAACTTCATAGCATTTCGCTATCCCGTCCGCATCGACTTAACCGAAAGCCAACAATTTACCCTCGCCCCCCAGACTCAACAAATCCTGCGAAACCTGCAACAAACAGTCAAAGTTTGGGTATTTGACCCCATCCAAAACCCGCAAATTAAAGAATTGCTGCAAAGCTACAAACGCGAGGGAGGCGAAAAGTTCCAATTCGAGTTTGTTGACCCGCAGGCCCAACCGGGAAAAATCCGAGAATTTAACATTACCAGCATCGGAGAAGTTTACTTGCAATCCGGTGACAAAAAACAGGTGCTGCAAAAAGGTGGTACGGCTTTTGGTAGTGACCCGAATCAAGGTCTTTCTGAGATCAAACTTACCAATGGCTTAGAAGAAATTCTTAGCACTCGCGTTCCTACAGTTTACTTTTTGCAAGGGAAAGGATCCCGCCCGCTGAAAGAAGGTCAAGGCGGAATTCAGCAAGCTGAAAAAGCTCTGAAAGATAAATACTACAACACTCAAACCCTGAATTTGACCGAACGCAAAGAAGTTCCCGAAGATGCAGATGCTTTAATCGTTCCCGGTCAGGAAAAACCGTTTTCCGATACAGAAATTAAAGCATTAAAAGCTTATCTCGATCGTGGCGGCAGTTTATTTTTAATGGTAGATCCCGCAATTAATACGGGATTGGACAAATTCCTGCAAGAATGGGGCGTAAAACTAGACTCCCGTTTGGCCATCGATGCTTCGGGCACCGGTCAAAGATTTGGCCTGGGCCCCACGGTTCCGACAGTCAGGCGTTACGGCCAACATCCGATTACTCAAAGTTTTGACACCCGCATTTCTTTCTTTCCGTTTGCGCGTGCTCTCTCAACTTCGCCAGTAGTGGGGATAGAGGAAAAACCGCTGCTTTGGACGAGTCAGGAAAGTTGGGCGGAAAGCGATTTGACTACTAAGAAATTGGAGTTCGATCCGAAGACTGATCGACAAGGCCCGTTATTATTAGGTGTGGCTTTAGTGCGATCGGGATCTGACACCATTCCATTAAATCCCTCACCATCCCCGACAACATCACCATCCCCGACAACATCACCATCCCCGACAACATCACCATCCCCGACAACATCACCATCCCCGACAACATCACCATCCCCGACAACATCACCATCCCCGACAACATCACC
>NZ_JAUBUN010000021.1:116949-127748 GCF_036702665.1 Microcoleus sp. Aus8_D2 | reverse complement strand
CAGTTGCACCTGTAGTACCGGCATAATTATTACCTGCTAAGTCTTTAATTGCACCAGCAGCAATTTCAACGTAATAATCAGTACCGAGTGCTAAATCTGCCGTGGGATTAACGGTGACTGTACTACCAGCAACAGTGACATTTGCCGCTGTGACATTGATAGTTTCTACAACTGAGTTATCGGAGACTTTCTTGATGACAATATTGCCAGTGCCTTTTTGGACAGCTTCACTCAAGTTGACTACTAAATTAGCAGCAACTGCAACACTGGTGGCGTTATCTGCGGGGGTGAAACTGGCGGCTGTAGGTGGTATGGTTTCTAAAACACCTGTGGCTCCTAAAACACCTGTGGCTCCGAAAACTCCCAGATAATTATCAACGGTGGTACCGCTTGTTTTACTGACGGTAATGCTTTGCAGTGTTTTGGCTGGGTCGGGATTGAACTTGAAGCCGAATATGGCCGGATCGTTGACATCGGTATAAGCTGTTCCAGTTGTATCAGTGCTCCGATCCATTCCGTTAATCAGATAGTAACTAGACGGTGTTTCGGTAATTTCGTTAAACCAGTCGGAAACTGTGGCTGTGCCTGTCCCGGTAGTGCTATCGCTATAGTTAAATGTCACCTGCATCCCAGCGTTGCCATTTGTACTGGTAGCGAACAGGTGGATTTCTGAATACTTGTTGGGCGTAACTGGGATGGTAAAGGATGTACCGTTAGTTGTGAGGACTTTGGCGTTGTTGCCGTTATTGGTGTTGTTGTAGCCTAGCTGAACGTCGGGATGGTACGCATTCGCGGCAAAAAAGCCGTTGTCGGGTAAACCGTTCCCATTAGCACCTGCTTTAAATGTGGCAAAGGACTGAGTGACTAGGGTATCTATCTCAATCCCCGAGCTAACCACTGCGTAACCCACTGGGTCTTGTGTGGTGTCTGTGACTCCTCCGGTGTAGTTGATAATGACATCGCGATCGAATACTGAAGTAAGGTTAAATTGAACGGGTGGGGCTAAAACACCGTCATAGGTTGCGATCGCTTCGCTGGAAAAGGCAAGGGAGGCTTCGATATTACCCGTTGTTTTTTCTAGTTCCCAGTCGCCACCTAGTGCTGCATTCCCCGTCTTGTCGGTGGATGCAGCCACATCTGCCCCGGTTATTTCGCTGAGGCGCTTTATGAAGTTTTCTCCAGCTTCTGTGGCTGCTACATCGCATCCATATAATAGGATGTCGCCATTTGCTGTCAGGGCATTTCCCCACTGTTTAATTTGAGTGCTGAAAGTTTCTAGGTTATTCTCATTGAGTACGTCTGCACCAAGTTTTAAACTGCCCGGGCTGCCGTGTGAAAGGATATGTACGGATTCAATATCTTTTCGATCCGCCAAAGCGTTAGTAATTTGTTCGATCGCGCTCAAATTTTCATTTTAAATGAAAATTTGAGCGCGATCGATGTCTTGAATCAGGCTTTGATAGTCTTGTACTGAGGCGTCTACGAAAATAATTTGCTTGTTCGCGGTTGGTGAGTTCATGGTTGGTGCAATTGTTGATATCTATCGTTTACATACGGCTCCGACAGGAGTTAAACTCCCTCCAGATAACTGATAAAAAATCCGGGTTTACTACCCGTTGAGGCCATTTTTGGTCATGGCAAATCCAGCGAAGCGTCAGCCCGAAGGACTGACTTCACCAATGCAGAAACTTAAAAGACTTGCGAAGTACAGCACAAAATAACCCGCGGTTAGTCATCAAGGGATATCTAACCTGGATCTGCTATGATTCAAGCCTGTGCGATCGAATCCAACTGAAATGATTAATAACTGCCGATAGCTCTGAAAATAATTGCTTCTAATTCCTTGCCGAAAACAGATTGCAATTATTCTATTATCTTTGTCCGCAATAGATATGTCTCCAACCAAATGTTAAGTTATCTATATAAAATAACATAGGTTTTATTCCGTGTCAACACTTCAGATTGCCTTTGAAAAAATCTCGATACTTTTGCGAATATCACCGTATTTTTGCGGAAATATGTAACTAATAAACCTGGGATTATTTCAATTGACTCAGTTGTTTTACCTAAATCTCAAATTAGCCATTTTTGCTAGCAGTAAATGAACGCAGAAAATTTGCTGTCTTTGCTTGCAGCCGCCAGCATTCGATGACTCAACTCTCGACAGGGCTAGGGCGTGTTTTCTTTCCCCGGAGATCCCCCCCACCCCCCCCAACCCCACCCCAAGGGGGGAGTAAAGAGAAAGAAGCTCACTCAAAGTCCCCCTTAAGAAGGGGGATGCGAGGGGGATCGGGATCTGATGGATCGGGCAAGCAAACACGCCCTAGTCATAACCCCGTGAAAGCGCGGATTTTGGCGCAGCCAAGCTGCCAGCAAAGCACAAACTAAGCGCGATGGTGCCGAGTCCAATTGTGATGTTAATTACTGAGTATTTGAGCGCAATAGTAGTATGTAGATGCGACCGAGTAAAATTTGATGCGCCTTATTTTTTATAGCATAGCTTGCTATATTTTGCAAGACTCTCTCCAAGTTCACGATATCTTTACAATGTGGCGATCGCGCTTTGTTGTTGCTTTGTCTTATTGCTTGCTGTCTCTATCTCTCTAGGCCCGATCGGTCGGATTGTCAAGTCGGAAAAGTCGGCTTTTTGCGATCGATACCATAAAACCGCCCTACTTTTTAAGGGGGGCTAGGGGGGCTCGGGACCTCATAGTCAAACAGCATTCTGTGACTACCTTTGACCTTAAGTTGACACCAATTCTATTGGCACTACCCCTACAAATCTGCATGAATGATTTAGACGCGCTATATTTAGGTTGGACTCTTGGAGCGAACCCTCTGTTTTACTCCGCTCAACATCAAGTTGCGTTGGGTTTCGTTCCTCAACCCAACCTACGTATACTTATTTATTGAGTTCGATCGCGCGCCAGCTTCAAAACCTCAACAACATCTTGGTGATTTTCCGAGGATGCCCAGATTAACGCAGTCCAAGTATTATTATCCTTTGCTTTGAGATCGGCTCCCTTATCGAGCAAAACCTGCACAACATCAGTGCGCCCGCTACCCGCCGCACTCATCAAAGCCGTCAAACCAAAAGCAGTTTTAGCATTCACATCCGCCCCCGCATCCAGCAAAAGCTGTACAATCTCGGTATCTCCGGCAGCAGCGGCACTCATTAACGGCGTCCAACCGTCATTATCCTGACTGTTAGCCTCCGCGCCTGCTGCGAGCAATTTTTTGACAATTTCCGCATTGCCAGCCTCAGCCGCAGCCGTCAAAGCCGTGGCGCCTTCGTCATCTTTGGCGTTGATATCTGCACGTTGTTCGATCGCACTTTCCACAGCCGCCACATCACCCGTCTTGACGGCATCCATTAAATCTGTCATAAATTCTCCCTTGTATCCTTTCAAATATTAAGTCCTATGGCAGTCGATATTTTAATCCTCTCCAACGGGCCCGGAGAATTAGCAACATGGGTGCGTCCCGCCGTGCAAGCATTGCGCCAGCAATTGGCAAACAGGGGCACAGAAGCGCGAATCTCGGTGGTGCTGTCCCCCTGTCCGCACGCCACGGGGAAAGAAGCAGAAATCGCCTCGAACTACCCAGAAGTGGATAGAGTGCAAGCACCGGAGCATTTTTTTCGATTTTTATTATCGGGCAAAACTGCGGAAAATTGGGATTGGTACGAAACGGGAGTTGTTTTGTTTTTAGGCGGCGACCAATTTTTTACAGTTGTTATTGGTAAAAGGCTAAAATATCGCACGGTTATCTATGCGGAATGGGACGCGCGGTGGTATCGCTGGATTGATAGGTTTGCGGCGATGAAACCGGAAGTTTTTGCTAAAGTTCCGCAGAAATATGCTAATAAATTTGCAGTTGTGGGAGATTTGATCGCGGAAGTAGGCGATCGCAAATCGGACGCAAAAGACAGGGCGGGCACAGGGGCACCGCCCCTACGGGGAATAGAATTAGTTGGATTGTTACCGGGTTCTAAGGCGGATGGGGCGGGCACGGGGGCACCGCCCCTACGGGGAATAGAATTAGTTGGATTGTTGCCGGGTTCTAAAGCTGCGAAGTTAGCTTTAGGTGTACCGTTATGTTTGGCGATCGCGCAATCGATCCATCGCATCCGCCCTCAAACTCGCTTTGTAATTCCGGTTGCTCCGACCATAGATGTGCAAACTATAGCACGTTTTGCCAACCCAGAACAAAATCCTTGCGTGCATTTATTTGACAGCGCTAGCGCCCAATTACATTTAACAGAATCGCCGTTTTTGCAGACAGCAAATGGCTTAAAAATAGAACTTTGGACTGAGACTCCAGCCTACGATTTACTATCGAAATGCAGCCTGTGTTTGACTACTGTGGGGGCGAATACTGCGGAATTGGGTTCGTTAGCTGTACCGATGATTGTGTTGATTCCGACGCAGCAGTTGGATGCGATGAAGGCTTGGGATGGTTTACCCGGATTGTTGGCAAATTTGCCGTTAGTCGGTTCTGTTTTTGCGACGGGGATTAATTGGCTGATTCTGCAATTGGGGAAGGGAAAGCTGTATGCTTGGCCGAATATCTGGGCGCGGGAGGAGATTGTACCGGAGTTGATTGGTAAGCTGGAACCGGATGTTGTGGCTGATCTGGCGATCGACTATTTGAGCCATCCTGATAAATTAGCACTCGTTGGCGATCGGCTCCGCAGCGTGCGGGGCGCATCTGGGGCGGCGCGGAAAATCGCTGAATTGGTTTGTGAAGAAGTCGATTTTATCAATAATCATTAATTGTCGTAGGGGCGGGTTCACCAACCATATCAAACACCAACAAACAATTGAAATAAACCCGCCCCCACCCACTGACAATATCAAAACCACATCAAAATCAATATAAATTTCCTAATTCACCAAATCTCGTAGGGGCGGGTTCGCCAACCATATCAAACACCAACAAACAATCTAAATAAACCCGCCCCCACCCCACAGATAGTATCAACCTACATTATTTCATCACAATCAAAATTGATGCAACCTGTTAGTTATTTGTTGGGTGGGGCGGGTTTATATATCCCTGGGCTGCTAACAGATATGGTTGGTGAACCCGCCCCTACAAGTCTTGTGGTTAATTTACTTAAGACAGCAGATTCGTGCTACATTTTAGATTAACTTGACACCAATGCTTTAGTCCTTATCCAGATCCTCCATCATCTGCCGCAATTCTTCCTGCTTTTGCTTGGCAAACTGAATGCTGCCCAAACTTGCCAACAATCCACCGGAAGCAGTAACGGTAGCTTCCGAGATTTTATTACAATACAGCAATCCTACACCTGCCAGGGCGATCGCAGCCGAGGCGGCGGTGACTGCAAGGGCAAGATTGTAGCTTTGGCGAACTTGCCGCAGCGATTCTCGGAGCATTTCTTTTTTAAGTTCGCTATAATCTTCATCAGGGTGCGAGTTGCCGAATAAGTTAAAATTCATATTTGTTTCGTCTCCTAGTAGTTTGGTCTTGTTACAGATATCCTACTTAAGCAAAAAGTCAGAGTCTAGGGCAGATAAGGTTAGTTTTAGTTTTCGATTTGCCCTAAAGTTTAGGGCAGATAGGGCAGGAGATTAAAACCTATCTGCCCTCGTCAGAAAGAAGTGATTAAATTAGGATTTACGCATGGGAATCAGAAACCGAGTTTTTACGAAAAAATTTTGTTTTCACCCGTAGATTCGGGAAAAAAACCGGTTTCTTTGTCGGAGTGCGTAAATTCGGACTGTCGGATCATCGAATTATCAAATTATCAAATCATCGAATTAACTGAAAAACTAATAACCATACCTAAAAAGCTACTATGCGCCAATCCGATAAAGTTCAATCGAGTGAAAGTGGAAAACGTAAGCTCAAAGAATCATACAAGCAAGCTAACCTGACGATAGAAGAATTAGCGACAAAAGCTAAGGTGTCCACTGACACAATTCAGCGCTTACTCGGTTCAAGAAAATGTCTTAATGGCGTAGAAAGATGGGCAGTCGAAAATATTGCTAAAGCATTAGAAATAGAACCAACAGATATTGTTGATCCAAAAAATTGGTATGGTCAAAATTCGCTGCCGCCAGAGTTTGAATCACTCATAACAGAAAAAAATCGGACATTTTGCGGTCGCCAATTTGTCTTTGATACTTTTCAGCAATTTATAACCCAAAATTCTCACGGTTATTTTACAATCGTCGGGGATGCGGGAATGGGCAAAAGTTCCATTATTGCTAAATACGTCTCGGAACATCAATCTCCCTGCTATTTCAATATTCTCGCCGAAGGTCGCAACAGACCGGAATTGTTTTTGAAGAGCATTCGGCGGCAATTAATTGACCGCTATGAATTGCCAAATTCAGAAGATGCAGATTTACCGACTTTACTGGCAAGGGTGGCGGAAAAACTCACTGCTGGCGAACGTTTGATAATTGTAGTTGATGCACTGGATGAAGTCGAACAAGAACCGGGTAAAAATCTTTTACATTTACCGACGACTCTGCCAGATGGCATTTATTTCCTGCTGACGAGACGACCCTATAACCTCGGTAAGAAGCGGCTGTATGTATCTCCGGAAACTCCGATAAAAGAGTTAGATTTGAGAGATAACCAGTATGTCAATTTTAATCAGAATGATATCAAAGAGTATATTCGGTTTATTCTAACTGCCGATTATGAATATAAAAATGGACTCAAAAAGTGGATTCAAGAGCGCAGAATTTCTGATGCAAATTTTGTCGAAAAACTTGCAAATAAAAGCGAAAACAATTTTATGTATTTGCGGTATGTTTTGCCAGCTATTGCTAAGGGTGATTACAATGACTTGAGTTTAAAGCAATTACCCGACGGCCTACAACAGTATTATCAAAACCATTGGGTGCGGATGGGGCTGGAAGCCAAGCCTGGACAATTAATGGAGATTGTCTTATATATTTTGCTAGAAATTAAAACTGCGACTCCCTGCGACATGATTGCTGGAATTGCGAAGGTGGATGAATGTGATGTGGAAGCGGTTTTAGATGAGTGGGTAGAGTATTTGAAAAAGCAGAATATAGATGGAGAAATCTGTTACACCATCTATCATGCTAGTTTCGTTGACTTTCTGCAAGACAAACGGAAGATGGATTCAAAGCGGAAGATATTTAAGGAAATAAATCAACGGATTGCTGAGTATGTAGAGGATAGGATAGCGTAAGATGGGAAAATTTGCTGATAAGTTCGGTGGCGAAAAACTTTACTATCAACGTGTTTATCTGGGCTTGCCACTCAATTATGTCAACTATGCAAATCTAGAAAAATATTATCAAATACTGACTAATTTTGACTTTCTGATGGCAAAGATTCAGCATCCTGAGTTTGGAGTGCAGGCACTTATTGATAATTTCAATTTAGTTGATGAGTCAGAAGTATTAAGTGACCCAAAGTACAACTCAGAAAATTTTAAATCCCTGAACTTAATTCAAATGGCACTGTTGATGTCAGCCGATATTTTGGATCGAGATAAAACGCAACTTGCAGAGCAATTGTTAGGGCGCTTGCTGCACTATAACATTCCGGAGATTCAGTCAATGGCAGAGGTAGCTAAGCAGTGGAAAGCAGCACCTTGGTTGCGTCCTTTGACATCCTGTTTAACTCCGCCTCACAGGGGAATAATACGCACCCTCAAAGGTCACATGAGTTTGGTGAATGCAGTAGCTATTGCGGATGGCAAGCAGGCGATTTCTGGTTCATCTGACAACACCCTCAAAATCTGGGATTTAACCACAGGAAAGGAATTATTTACTCTTAGAGGTCACAGCAATTGGGTAAATGCAGTAGCCGTTGCGGATGGAAAGCGAGCGATTTCTGGTTCACGGGATAACACCCTCAAAGTTTGGGATTTAATCAATGGAAAGGAACAGTTTACTCTCGAAGGTCACAACAATTGGGTAAATGCAGTAGCCGTTGCTGATAGCAAGCGAGCGATTTCTGGTTCAGATGACGACACCCTAAAAGTCTGGGATTTAACAACTGGAAAGGAACTGTTTACTCTCAAAGGTCACAGCGACTCGGTAAAAGCAGTAGCCGTCACTGCTGATGGCAAGCGAGCGATTTCTGGTTCACGAGACAACACCCTAAAAGTCTGGGATTTAACAAATACAAAGCAACTTTTTACTCTCGAAGGTCACACCAGTAGTGTAAATGCAGTAGCAGTCACTGGTGATGGGAAGCGGGCGATTTCTTGTTCAGATGACAAAACCCTCAAAGTCTGGGATTTAACAACGCGAAAGGAACTGTTTACTCTCAAAGGTCACAGCAATTGGGTAAAAACAGTAGCAGTCACTGGTGATGGGAAGCGAGCGATTTCTTGTTCATCTGACAACACCCTCAAAGTCTGGGATTTAACAACGGAAAAGGAACTGTTTACTCTCAAAGGCCACAGCGACTGGGTAAAAGCAGTAGCAGTCACTGGTGATGGGAAGCGGGCGATTTCTGGTTCAAATGACAACACCCTCAAAGTCTGGGATTTAACTACTGGAGAGGAAAAAAATATTTTAGAAGGTCAAAGCAACTCGGTAAATGTAGTAGCTATTACTAAGGAACTGTTTACTGTCAAAAATCACAGCGACTGGGTAAATGCAGTAGCTATCACTGCTGATGGTAAGCGAGCGATTTCTGGTTCAGGAGACAACACCCTCAAAGTCTGGGATTTAACAACTGGAAAGCAATTGTTTACTCTCAAAGGTCACAGCAACTGGGTAACAGCAGTAGCCGTCACTGCTGATGGCAAGCGAGCGATTTCTGCTTCACGAGACGAAACTCTCAAAGTCTGGGATTTAACTAAAGAAAAGGAACTATTTACTCTCAAAGGTCACAGACTCTCCGTAGCAGCATTAGGCGTCACTGCGGATGGCAAGCGGGCGATTTCTGCTTCACGAGACGAAACTCTCAAAGTTTGGGATTTAACAACTGCAAAGGAACTGTTTACTTTCACCAGTGACAGCGACTTAGTAAATGCAGTTGCCGTCACTGCGGATAGCAAGCGGGCGATTTCTGCTTCATTTGACAACACTATTAAAGTCTGGGATTTAACCACTGGAAAGCAACTGTTTACTCTCAAAGGTCATAGCAACTCGGTAAAAGCAGTAGCCGTCACTGCTGATGGCAAGCGGGCGATTTCTGCTTCATATGACCACACCATCAAAGTTTGGGATTTGTCGAGTGGAAGTGTCATTGCCAGTTTCACGGGTGAAAACCCGATCGCCTGTTGCGCGATCGCCCCCGATGGACTGACAATTGTCGCAGGCGACGAATCCGGCCGGATATATTTCCTGCGGCTAGAAGGGATGGAGGAACTAACATGAATTCCTCACCTCTGGTATCTCCCATCTCTACCGCTGCTTACCCAAGGGAATTTCAGCAACTCCTGCGAGAAAAAACCGAGAATTTTACAGGGCGCAAGTTTGTTTTTTCGGCGATTTCCGACTTTCTGAACTCCCACAGCCGTGGTTATTTCACAATTGTCGGCACTCCCGGCTGCGGCAAAAGTTCCATCCTCGCTCAATATGTCAGCGCCCATCCTGACAGTATCTATTACAATGCTGGTGTTGAGGGCAAAAATCGATCGCCCGATTTTCTCGCTTCTGTCTGCACTCAACTGATTGACAAATACCTAGTCGCCAATGGGGAAACAGCCGAAATTGTCAAGTTAAAAACTCAACTTCAAAATCTCGACTCCAATGATGGGAATTGGTTTTTGTCTTTGTTGCTTCAGAAAATTAGCGATCGACTTGAGCCGCAGCAACGGTTAGTAATTGCGATCGATACTGTAGACGCGATCGCCCGCACGAGTCAACCTCCCAGCACAAATCTGTTTTACCTGCCGAGATATTTGGGCGATCGTACTTATTTTATCCTCGCCCGCCGCCCGTTTGTCAAAGAAAAATCCGGTTTGTTAATTGAAGCGCCCTCTCAACTCCTAGATTTAAGGGATTATCCCGCACAAAATCGGGAAGATGCCCTTAACTACATTCAGCAATTCCTGTCAACTGCACCGGAATTGGTTCAACAACTGGCAACTCACAGCGAAAACAATTTCATGTATCTGAGTCAGATGTTACCATCCATTGCCCAGGATTCACACCCGGATGCTAATCTGGGGGAAACGTCCTCACTTTTCTCGGAACTTCCTCCCGGTTTAGCAGCGTATTATCAAAGCCACTACCAGCGGATGGGAGGTGATGGTTGGTCGCCAGTTGAGTTGGCTGTGGTGTCTGTTTTGGCAAAATCGCGATCGAATTTATCCGTAAGTGCGATATCCGAAATAATTGATGAGGATGAATACGACGTTGAGAAAGTCTTAGATGATTGGATTGAATTTTTAGATCGGCAAGAAATCGGAGGAGAAGTTTGCTATAGTTTTTATCATAGCAGCTTCCGCGATTGGCTCAGCCAACAGTCAAGTTGAGTATCAGAATGTGAGAATAATTTCTAAATTTCCCAAATATCGTAGGGGCGGGTTCACCAACAATATCTAACACCAACCAACAATTGAAATAAACCCGCCCCCACTCACAGACAATATCAAATCAACCTCAAAATCAATCCAAATTTCCTAATTTCCCAAATATCGTAGGGGCGGGTTCACCAACAATATCTAACACCAACCAACAATTGAAATAAACCCGCCCCCACTCACAGACAATATCAAATCAACCTCAAAATCAATCCAAATTTCCTAATTTCCCAAATATCGTAGGGGCGGGTTCACCAACAATATCTAACACCAACCAACAATTGAAATAAACCCGCCCCCA
>NZ_JAUBUN010000021.1:107466-116849 GCF_036702665.1 Microcoleus sp. Aus8_D2 | reverse complement strand
ATATCAAATCAACCTCAAAATCAATCCAAATTTCCTAATTTCCCAAATATCGTAGGGGCGGGTTCACCAACAATATCCAACACCAACAAACAATTTAAATAAACCCGCCCCCACCCCACAGATAATATCAAATCGACCTCAAAATCAGTCCAAATTTCCCTATCTACCCAAATATCGTAGGGGCGGGTTCGCCCACAATATCCAACACCAACCAACAATCTAAATAAACTCGCCCCCACCCCAATACGGTTTACTTAAGAGGGCGGGTGCCGGCCTTGATACAGTCAATTATTTCATGAATTATTCTCCGGCACCCGCCCCTACCGTAATATGGTTGACTTAAGAAATTCGTCAAAAATCCTTAAGTAAACCGTATTGATCCCCACTCCACAGACAATATCAACCTGCATTATTGCATGACAATCAAAATAGATGCAGCCTGTTAGCTATTCGTTGGGTGGGGGCGGGTTTATATATCCTTGGGCTGGTGACAGATATTATTGGTGAACCCGCCCCTACAAGTCTTCTGGTTGATTTACCTAAAACTATTTCATACCAACTAACAATTCAAATAAACCCGCCACCCAATGATTAATTTTTCATGACATTGGGCTGTTGATGGAAACCAAAACGCCGTCTAAATCACGAACATATGCTACTGTTTGTCCCCAAGGTTTAACTTTAGGTTCTACCACAACATTAGCACCGGCTGCGATCGCACTTTGAAAAACCGCCGCTACATCGTCTGTCACAAAACCCACTTCCATACCAGCAGGTAGACTGGACAGACTATTTTCTTGAAATCCCTGTGGAAGATTCGATTTTGCTAGGTCGTTAGCGGCAAACGCGAGAGTTGTTGTCTCTGTTTCCATCTCGGCATACTGCCCGCTTTCATGAATGAATCGTTGCTTTAATCCAAATGCTTGTTCGTAAAAAGCAACGGCTTGATAAACATCTTTAACATAGAGAATTGTGTAGGAGAAGTTCATCATTTTTGCTTCTGGGTATTCCTAAATAAACGTAGGGTGCGTCAGGGCTGAATTTGACATCGCACACTCAATAATTTTCCCCCTGACGCACCCTACAAACTTTCGTACAAACCTAGCCCCGATCGTTCTTGGCAATTACCCAAATAGCATGGACAATGCCGGGAATAAATCCCAAAAATGTCAGAACCAAGTTGATCCAAAAATCAGTGCCAATCCCGACAGTCAAAAATACGCCCAGCGGGGGAAGAAAAATTGCAGCGATTATGCGGATTAAACTGCCCATGTGAGTTACTCCAAACGACTTTTCTCTTTCAATTTAACTTCACTGACCGACAGAACCTTTCCCGAAAAATTTAGGCGGTGCTGCGATCGTGTAAACTTCGGTTTCCTCGGCGATTACCCGCCGCAAGTGACCGGGAACTTGCATCAGTCCCAACAGTGTAATCCCGTCTAACATCCGCAACCCGCCAATTGTTTTGTCGGCGAGCAATTTGTCGGTAACTTCGGGTTCGGGCCGCGTGTTTATTTCCTGGCTGGAAGCTACCGCGAAACCCCAAGGAGCTCCGTAGGTAGAAATAAAGCTGGTGCAGGATTGAACGTTGGGGAAAACCGATTTCAGGGTGTTGACAATGCGGGCGTGCATTTTCATTTCTGCTGGAGAAACTGGGCCTGCTTGTACTACGAAATACCCGTTAGGTGACAGTATCTTGCGAACTTTCTCAAAATACTCCTTGGTAAATAACTGGAAAGATGGGCCTTCTTCAATGGGATCGGATAAGTCGGAAATCACAATATCCCAATCGCTGTCAGTGTTGTCTAAATAGTCCAAAGCGTCGCCGATTACTACTTCGCAGCGGGGGTCGTCAAAGGCGTTTTGGTGCATTTCTGGCAGGTGCTCGCGGCAAGCTTCTACTACTTCGCCGTCAATATCTACCATCACGACTTTTTCAACTGTTTTCCAGCGCAGCACTTCTCTAATTGTAGCTCCTTCGCCGCCGCCGAGAACTAGCACTTTTTTGGGCGAACCGTGACAAATCATCGCTGGGTGCACCAGGGGTTCGTGGTACAGAAATTCGTCGCCTGTACAAGATTGCCATTTGCCGTCTAAAACTAAGCCTTTCCCGTAGGTACCGGTTTGAACTACGTACATTTCCTGGTAGGCAGTTTTTTTGTAAGCGAGCACGCCGATGACGCCGTGAACGTAAATATCCCAAGGGGTAATGTACTCGCTCATCCAAAAGTCTGCACGGACTTCGCTACCTGACATCCAATACTCTCCAAATGTAAACTGCTGTGTCGATTTTGTCACAAGTAGTAATTCTTACCACAAAATGGCGCGGATGTGTGAGTGCGATCGACATATTGGAGTTGAATTTACAGCAGAAGTCCTATGGAACAAGGAAAAAGCCTGCAAAGCAGTCGAGCCGGTGCGCCGCCATGAAAAACTCTCGCCTTGCATATCGACAATCTCATCGCGACGCACCTGAGAAACTTTTTATCCTGCAAACAACCATCGGTTTCAGTCTTTCCCAACAATTGTTTGGTTTGCTATACCCGTGTCAGGTGCGTCGCTACTCGAAAAGTCGATTGAATGCCAGGAATTTTTGAGCGCGACGCACCCTACGAATATTTTTATGGCAAAACTTTATCAAAATGGTATTAATACTTGTACCCGCCGGGGTTGGCTACAAAGTTGTTTGTTAGAGGCTATTTGTTGCAGGGCAATTGTTCACATTCAAACCCCTGCTACAAGTTTGCGCTCGGCGTTTATATTGAGTAAATTGGTAAAGGTTGGCGATCGCACTACCTGAAGTTAAGTGTTCGCCAGCAAGTATAATTGACGAATGAATCAGCAGGAGCTTACCTAAGTATATGTTGAAAAATCCTCAGATGTTTGACCTCAAGTTTTGGAGAAAATTGAGCCGCCAACTCAAAAAAAGCTTTACCCTTGGTATTGTGGTCGTCACCCTGTGTACAACCATATTAGCTAGTTGCACCAAAACAGAACCGCCTTTGCGAGTCGGTGCCAATGTTTGGCCAGGCTATGAAACTCTGTACTTGGCTCGCAGTTTAGGGTACTATGATAATACTCCTATTCGATTAGTAGATTACCCTTCAGGTACAGAAGAGGTACGAGCCTATCGAAATGGAGAAATTGAAGCAGCGGGCATATCCATCGACCAAGCTTTGGTATTGGCAGCAACCAATCCCGACGTTAAAATTGTAGTTGTAATGGATTTCTCTAACGGTGGGGATGTGATTCTCGGCAAACCCGAAATTCAAAATTTGCAAGGCTTAAAAAGCCGACCTGTAGGAGTTGAATCTACTGCGCTAGGAGCATTCATAATTACCCGTGCCTTAGAGCAAAAAAGTATGTCACCTCAAGATATCAAAATTGTCTCTTTGGGAGTATCCGAACATGAACGAGCCTTTAAAGATGGAAAGGTAGACGCTGTTGTTACCTTTGGCTCGGCTCGGACAAAGCTGCTCGCAGCAGGTGCGAAACTACTGTTTGACAGTTCGCAAATTCCCGGTGAAATTGTTGATGTTCTGATCGTACGCGAGGAGGTAATTAACAAGCAGCCCAAGGCTTTGCAGGCTTTAGTTGACGGTCGGTTTCGCGCCCTAGATTACTTGACAAAAAATCCCCAGGATGCTGCGAGTCGCATGGCTCCCCGTACAGGAGTTACTCCAGAGCAATTCTTAGAATCTTTAAAGGGGCTGAGCAGTCCAAACCTCGAAGAAAACCAAAAGTTACTAGGAAAAACAGACCCCTCATTGCTGAATGGCGTCAAGCGATTGTCTCAAGTGATGCTAGAAAACAAATTGCTGCCGAAAGCTGTAGATTCTGCTCCTTTGTTGGACGAGAGGTTGGTCAAAAATGTGAAGTTGTGAACTCAAGTGTTTCTCGGAATTGTTAAAAATAAGTGTGAGTCTTGAGTTGACAAATTCTGTAGTTAAGTTTATTCATCCTCACCTACTTGATTTAGTAACAATGAAACGATTTCCTTTTTCTCTGCGTTTGTCAATTCCTTTGATTCTGCTGATTTTCGGTAGTTTGCTGGGTTTATTTTCTTTTCAACGGGAGGTAGATCAGTCGTACCGCCGGCAAGAAGAAAATGGAATTAACGATTTAAAGTTTTCGGCCAATCAAATCTCAGGAATGCTGGAATATTTGTACCGCAGAGGAGATGTTGAGCAAGTGGAAATCGCGATTAGCAAGTTGGGGAGCGATCGCAATATCCGCTTGGCCTTACTTTGTGATGAAAATAACCGCATAATTTTGGCAACCCGTTACGAATTGCGGAATCGCCCAGTCAGCGACACTTCATTACCTAACTATTTGCTAGCAGAATTTTCCCAAGTTCGGGAAAAGATGTCAGGAGAAGTCAAGCTTGCTGAAAATAAAGAGAGTACCTGGGCAATTTATCCGGTTTTGTTGGGAGCCGGGCCGGGAGAAGTTCGGCCTTCGAGAGTCGGCATTCTTTTGGTAGAGTATGATATTTTGTTACTCAAGCAACAAGCTTATGCAGATGCTTTGCAGCGATCGACTGAAACGAGTATTGGATTAGCTGTATTTTGCATAATTGTCTGGTTGTTTTTCGATCAAACCTTGACTGGGCGGGCTGCGAGGCTGGTAGCAGCGAGCAATAGCTTCAGCCAAGGAAAATTGGGAGTTCGCGCGCAACTGGGAGGTTCTGACGAACTTGCTCAGATTGCAGCCGCTTTTAACGAAATGGGCGATCGCATTCAGTCCCATACCGAGGTGCTGCAAGACAGCGAGAAACGTTTCAGAACCTTGGTTTCTAATATTCCAGGTGCTGTCTATCGATGGGTATTGGATTCCGACTGGACAATTGAGTTTATCAGTGATGCGATCGCCGATATTTCTGGCTACGCCGCCACTGATTTTATGAACAATCGAGTGCGAAATTTTAACAGCATCATCCATCCTGAAGACGCAGTAATGGTACAAAACATTATCGATAAGAGAATTTTAAAAAAACGGGATTATTTCATCGAGTACCGCATTATTCGAGCGGATATGACTGTGAGATGGGTGTCAGACAAAGGTCAGGGCGTATTTAATGAAAACGGCGATATTCTCTGGCTTGATGGAGTAATTTTTGACATCACCAAGCGCAAGCGCGCTGAAGAAGAACTGCATCAAACCTTGCAAATTAAGGATAAACTTGCTGCTACTGCTACTGCTCAATCTCAACAACTCAAACAAACTCTGCAAGATTTACAGAAAACCCAGGCTCAACTAATTCAAACAGAGAAAATGTCTTCGCTGGGTCAAATGATTGCTGGTGTGGCTCACGAGATTAATAACCCAGTTAATTTTATTCACGCCAATCTTTCTCACGTTAGTACCTACAGTCACAACCTATTAAGTTTAATCGATTTGTACCAGCAGGAATATCCGAATCCTAAGGCTGAAATTGCTGATTTGATTGAAGATACAGATCTGGAGTTTCTCGGTGAGGATCTGCCGAAAATATTGTCATCAATGAAAGTTGGTACTAACCGCATTCGTGAAATTGTACTAAGTTTGCGAAATTTCTCTCGCTTGGATGAATCAGACCTAAAACCAGTTAATATTCACGAGGGAATTGACAGCACGCTCTTGATTTTGCAGAGTGCTGTCAAAGCTAAGCCCAATTGTGATGAAATTGAGATTGTCAAAAATTATGGAGATTTGCCACTTGTTCAATGTTATGCGGGACAGCTAAATCAAGTATTTATGAATATTTTGAGTAATTCCATATATGCTTTGCACAATCCAGAAGACCAGACTGTGAACAAACATAAAACTCACTCTCGTAGTCAGATTATAATTAGTACCTTTATTCAGGAAAATGATTGGGTTAAAATCAGTATTAAGGATAATGGGCCGGGAATAGATGACGCAGTGAAAACCAAAATTTTTGACCCTTTCTTTACGACGAAACCAGTGGGTACTGGTACAGGTTTGGGGCTGTCAATTAGCTATCAAATTGTTGTAGACAAACACTGTGGGAAGTTGGAGTGCATCTCCGCAGCGGGAGAAGGGACTGAATTTGCGATCGAGATTCCGATCGCCAAATCCCGCAGTTAATATACCAGTTTTCTGTTGACTAACGTACAGATATCGGCTAAGGAGATGGCGCCTGTCTAAAGCGTGTCAAGTTAAGCTTAAATGTAGTATCACTCTGCTGTCTGACGATTAGGATCTCGATCCCCCCTAACCCCCCTTAAAAAGGGGGGGATAGGAGTATTCTCAAAGTCCCCCTTCTTAAGGGGGATTTAGGGGGATCGAGACTAAGTTAGAAGCGAGATGTCTCATGGATTTTAGTCTTAATAAGCTAAACTGAGAGATAATAAAAACTCCCTATGACCGCGGCTCCTCCTAGTTTGATGTGAAACCCTATGTCTACTGTCACTTTTGGCTTATCAACCCCCTCCGCGGCAGAGGCCGGGGCATCCTACGGTAGCAACCAACCGCCCCACCGCCCCACCGCGCCGGCACAGTGGATCGAGGCGTTGGTGGACTCGCCTTTCAAGGGCGCGGGGGACTCGCCTGGGGAGGAAAACAAGTTATTTACCTATCGCTTACCTGCCCAATTGAACGTGCAGCCGGGGGATATTTTGAGTGTACCCTTTGGCAGCCAACAGGTAGGGGCGATCGCGATTCGGTTCGTTTTTCAACTGCCGGCAGGCTTAGATCCGGCGCGGGTGAAAGATGTCGAAGATGTTGTGAGTACGGGCTTTTTTCCTGCTAGTTATTGGGAACTAATAGAACGAGTATCCGTCTATTATTGCACCCCATTAATTCAAGTAATTAGAGCCTCGCTGCCGCCCGGTTTGTTAAGCCGTTCCGTGCGCCGAATTCGGTTAATTAAGGAGGCGATTTCTCCGAATGCCGAAACTTTTCTCAATCCCGCAGCCAGTCAAATTTTGCAATTGCTGCAAGCTCAAAAAAAAGGCGATTACACTTGGCAATACCTTCAGCGCCAAGTCAAGGGAAGTTATCGGGGATTGAAAGATTTATTGCAACGCGGTTGGGTGGAAAGTTATTTAGAACCGCCGCATCCTCCGAAACCACAACTCAAACCGGCGGTGATATTAATCCCCAGCGCCTTTGTCACGGATTTAACCAAGCGACAACAAGAAGTATTGGAAGTTTTGCGGCGCGGTGGCGGTGAAATGTGGGTGAATGATTTGCTGAGAATTTGCAGCGCGGGTATTTCGGTTGTCAAAAAATTGGAAGAAAAAGGTAGCGTTGTCATCGATCAAAGGGAAGTGCTCAGGGGCGATCGCGGAATTGCCCAAATTCCCGATGCACCCAAAACTTTAACCCATTTTCAAGCTGAAGCTTTAGCGTTTATTAACAGTTTTTCGGGATTCCGTCAAGTGCTGTTGCACGGCGTTACAGGTTCTGGTAAGACTGAAGTGTATTTGCAGGCGATCGCCCCAATCCTCGCCAGTGGCAAATCCGCCCTCGTCCTCGTCCCGGAAATCGGGTTGACACCGCAACTGACAGACAGATTCCGCGCCCGGTTTGGCGAGCAAATTTGCGTGTACCACAGCGGGCTATCCGACGGCGAACGTTACGATACATGGCGCCAGATGCTGACTGGAGAGCCGCAAATTGTCATCGGCACGCGATCGGCCATTTTTGCACCTTTACCGCACCTCGGCTTAATTATCCTGGATGAAGAACACGACAGCAGCTTCAAACAAGACCAACCGGCACCCTGCTACCACGCCCGCAATGTCGCCAAATGGCGCGCCGAATTAGAAAATTGTCCGTTAATTTTAGGTTCCGCAACACCAGCTTTAGAGACGTTGGTGGGGACGCGCCGAGATGATTACTCGTTACCAACTATCCATTATTTATCATTACCAACTCGCATTTATTCCCGCCCGATGCCGCCCGTGGAAGTAGTCGATATGCGCCAAGAATTGCGGCAAGGAAACCGCTCAATTTTCAGCACTTCCCTGCAAAACGCGCTGGAACAATTGCAAGCAAGACAACAGCAAGGCATCCTGTTTATTCACCGCCGAGGACACAGCACGTTTGTCTCTTGTCGGAGTTGCGGCTACGTGATGGAATGCCCGAATTGCGATGTTTCTTTGTCCTATCACCACATCGGCGAGGGAAGTGCAGAAATCCTGCGCTGTCACTACTGCAATCACACGGAAAGACACCCGCAAAACTGCCCAGAATGCAGTTCTCCTTATTTCAAAAACTTCGGTAGCGGCACCCAGCGAGTCGAACAGGAATTAACGAGATTGTTTCCAGAATTGCGGGCGATTCGGTTTGATAGCGACACTACTAGAAATAAGGGCGATCACCGCCGATTGTTAACTCAATTTGCCAACGGGGAAGCAGATATTTTGTTGGGCACGCAAATGCTGACGAAGGGGTTAGATTTAGCTCAAGTTACATTAGTGGGAGTTGTGTCTGCTGACGGGTTGCTGAATTTCTCCGATTATCGCGCCAGCGAACGAGCTTTTCAAACATTAACTCAAGTCGCGGGACGTGCGGGGAGAGGCGACGATCCGGGGCGGGTAATTATTCAAACTTACACTCCCGAACATCGGGTAATTCAAGCGGTGAGGCGGCATGAATATGCGAGTTTTGTGGAGACGGAATTAGCAGAAAGGGCGGCGCTAAATTATCCACCTTCGGGGCGGTTGATTTTGTTGCGTTTGAGCAGTGCTGATGCGGCGGAAGTGGCGGTGACTGCGGTACAATTGGCGTCTGCTTGTCAACAGTATATCGATCGACTTTCGGGGACTGGCTGCGAGATGTTGGGCCCTGCACCGGCGGCGATTATGCGGGTGGCGAATCGCTATCGGTGGCAGATTTTGCTGAAGTTACCTTTGGATGAGTCGCTGGATTTGTCGGATTTGATCGGGTTGCGCGATTCCCTTCGGGATAGCTTCGCTTCACGTACACCGCGTTCTGTTAGTTTAACTATTGATGTCGATCCGTTTAATTTTGGTTGATTGGGGATGGAAAAGCGAGAATCTATAAGATCGGACGGCGGTTGAAACCGCGTCTATACAAACAATGTCCGAGCTCAGAGGGACTGAAGAAAAAACGTAACTTAAACGATCGCATCTTCAACCCGCGGAGGACGTTCGGCGAAGCTCAGTCGAGCCGCGGGTTTTGTCTGTATAGACGCGGTTTCAACCGCCCGGTATTCTTATCCCAAGAGGAATCGTAGGGTGCGTCAGCTTCAACGATTTTGTCAATAATCGAAAATCTCCAAGCTGACGCACCTGATACCTATTTCGCCCGGTGCGTCGCTATCAGATTTTCTATTTTTAGTTAGAGATTGTTAATGGCGACGCACCCTACAACTTGTTGCCATACCTGAGCGATCGCCCAATTCTGTCTCA
>NZ_JAUBUN010000021.1:66064-107366 GCF_036702665.1 Microcoleus sp. Aus8_D2 | reverse complement strand
ACTTCCAAACATTGCCGGTACAATCTCTCTGCTTCATCCCAATTGCCGCGATTTCGCTCGATATCTCCCAATACTCCCCAACTTGTTGCCATACCTGAGCGATCGCCCAATTCTGTCCTTAATTCCAAAGATTGCCGGTACAATCTCTCTGCTTCATCCCAATTGCCGCGATTTCGCTCGATCGATCCCAATACTCCCCAGCTTGTTGCCATACCAGAGCGATCGCCCAATTCTGTCTCAACTTCCAAACATTGCCGGTACAATCTCTCTGCTTCATCCCAATTGCCGCGATTTCGCTCGATATCTCCCAATACTCCTTTTGCAGAAGCGATGTTGCTCTTATTACCCTCTGTTTGAGCAATAGCCAAAGCAGCTTTAAAACATCTTTCTGCCTCATCCCAATTACCAATCTCATAATGACAACGACCCAAACCTAGTAAAGCTTCGGTTTGGTTATTACCTTCTACTATCGTTGGATGTTGGATCATTGCATTTTCTATTAAGCTTCCATTCCCCAGACGGAGGCTATAATTAATCCAAATTTTACCCAATCTTAAATACTCTCTTTTATTCCCTAAATTTAATGCAAAAAATACTGGTTCTCCGAACAGTTGCAAATCTTTCATATCTTTAATATCGTTAAAAGTTATATTAGATTGATAAAAATTATCTACTCTTTTGAACAATCCCGGCATTTGGTTGTATTGCTTTCGCACGAAATCTGCTGTCACCCGATGCAAGTCATAAAAAGACTCGCATTTCTCTTCATCATAGCGAGTTTGCATCAAACTGCTATTTACTAATTGCTCGATAATTTGTTCGGTAGCACTAATATCTTCATCTAAAATTTCAACAGCTTTGTTTGATTGTGCTGCTGTCATCAAACGGTTATCTTGTTCCCACTCATCTGTATACAAACGCAAAAAAGTTAAACTTCGGACATTAATTTGCGTCCGCAAAATGCACATCCGGCAAAGTAAATCACAAGCTGCTTCACTTTGCCTTGCTAGTTGTTCTGTGAGGATAACTTCTACTTCATCTGTCACCAATTCCGGCCGCTTGCGAAGCTTTCCCGGCTCCTCTGCATAATTATTTCCTAACATTTCTAGTACCAAAAGATGACCTTTGACTCGTTCGGCTATCCACTGCAAATCCTCCTCACTATCTCGCAATCCATATTCTTTTAAAATTTCCACGCTAGCCTCAGTGTCTACACCGAGCAGTTTTTCTACCTGTACTAGCTTGCGATTGATTGTAGCTTTTTTAGACCGCGCATCTCCCAAATCTGCTGGCACTTCCCGACAGGTTAAAATCGTTTGAGATTGATGCTGGTTGTAAACCAGGGCATTCAGCAGTTTTCCCCAATCCGGCGAAATTGATTTTCTCGCTTGAGAATGCTTAGCAGGCTGCAAGATATCTTCCAGGTTATCCAACACCAAAAGAAAACGATTTTGGGCAAATCCTGCAATAATTTTCGCAATTTTTTCATCAGCAGTCTTCAAAAGTTCGGGCGCCTGAATTTGCAAACCCTCGCTCAACAAAAACTCAGCTACATCATCAAAACTGGTTCCTTCCTGCACTTTGAAATACAGCACGCCCTCGTAGGCACTATCTGCCGCCAAAGCCCGCCCTGACAAATTTACGCCCACTGCTTCCATCAGTTTGACTGCCAAACTGGTTTTACCGATGCCGCCTTGCCCGATAATTGCTAATACCTTGGGCGCGTTTTGGGGATGCAGCAACTTGGCTGTTAACTCTGCCAAAATTTCATCGCGCCCCTTCCACACGGGAACATCTATAATATTTTGCAACCCCACAACTCGCCTGTGTTTTGTCGCGCGGGTATTTTGCGGGCTGGTGCTATCTTCGCTATGTGCTGCGGGAGAAGAGGTATTGTGGTTGCTGCTATATTCAATAGTGACAGTCGATTTGCTGTTTGCTTTCCACTTGTCTCTTAAATTTTTAATATTTTCGTGTTTGTCTCTGCTTTCCAGCTTCAGAGTAAATATCCAGTCAGGAGATCCCTGAGGATCTGTGCGGTGATCCTCCAAAATTTCCAACCAATCCCTGAGATAATAAGTTAGTGCCTCACCGATATATTGGCGAGTTTGCTTCTCTCGTGTTGTTGCATTGGGCTTAAACCCGCCTCGATCTTGAAGCAGATGCCGTAGCGCTTCTAGGTTGGTGTTCACCTTTAACTCTGAGGTGTGGTCTTTCCACCTTACATGAAGGTTGGAAACGCGATCGCTATCATCTAAAGCATAATCCAGCAGCGCTTCCACCAAGTAACAGACTCGCTGCCAAGACTTTTCGCCTTTTCCGAGATTGCGCGTAGATTTTGATTCGCCTTTTCCGCGCTTGGTCATAGATTTGAATATAAAGTTGTGAAAAAAGTTTCGGGAAAGTTTCGGGATTCCCGATACCGAATGACCGTCCCGAAAGTCCCTAATGCTGATTCTACCACAGTTTCAGCCATTTCTTGCCTTCGGGTATCCCGAAATTCCACACTCAGATTATTGAGTTGGAAATGATTTATGAAATTATCGAAAGAGCATAAACTGATGATTGCCGAGGCTGTTGCTTCGATCGCGATCGGATGTATTGACAATACGGCCGGTATTATTTTAACCGTTACCTCAGTAGCTTTGCACTTGCAGTTCGATCGGCGATCGCGACAAAGCTGCCCCTACGAGCAAATTATCAAAGGCAAGACAGTGCAGCAACGATTTGGGCACTGTCAAGAATGCCCTCTCCTCAAAATGTTAAATCTCAAAAAAGACAATGAACAAACACCCGACTAATTTGATTTGCCAAAATAAGGTTTGTAGTGAGGACTTTAGTCCGCAACAAAAGAAAGGACTGAAGTCCGAACGATCGAACGAAAAGAGGTTTGTAGTGAGGACTTTAGTCCGCAAGAAAAGAAAGGACTGAAGTCCGAACGATCGAACCTATGGGTAAACCCTACGAATTAAGGTAAATCGGTTTCACCCATCAAATAAAGGTCGCACTCCCGCGCCACACCGCGCCCTTCATTAATCGCCCAAACAACCAAACTTTGTCCCCGGCGACAATCCCCAGCGGCAAAAACTCCCGGAATACTGGTTGTATACTTTTCGTGCTCGGCTTTCACATTGCTGCGCGCGTCGCGTTCCAATCCCAACGCATCTAATAGCGGCTGTTCCGGGCCCAGGAAGCCCATCGCCAGCAGCACAAGCTGCGCCGGCAACACTTTCTCAGTACCGGGGATGTGTTTCGGAATGAACTGCCCTTTCTCGTTTTTCGCCCACTCCACCTCAACAGTGTGCACGGCTTTGACGTTGCCGTTTTCGTCGCCCTCGAACTTCGTCGCGGTGGTGAGATAGCCGCGGGGGTCATCGCCAAATTTGGCTGCGGCTTCTTCTTGGCCGTAATCCAAGCGGTAGACTTTCGGCCATTCGGGCCAGGGATTGTTGGCTGCGCGTTCCGATGGCGGTTTGGGCAGGATTTCTAGCTGTACCAGGCTTTGGCAGCCGTGGCGGATGGAGGTGCCCACGCAGTCGGTGCCCGTGTCGCCACCGCCGATAATCACTACATCTTTGCCTTCGGCTGAAATAAAGTTGCCGTTGGTGCTCTTGTCTAAAACTGCTTTGGTGTTGGCTGTCAAAAAGTCCATCGCGAAGTGGACGCCTGTTAATTCCCGCCCTTCGATTCCTAAATCGCGGGGTTTTGTGGCGCCGGTACAGAGGACAACCGAGTCGTATTCTTTTAGCAGTTGTTCTGCTGGTAAGTCTTTCCCGACTTCGGTGTTGCAGACAAATGTCACGCCTTCGTCTTCGAGGACTTTGAGCCGGCGCATCACGACTTGTTCTTTGTCTAGCTTCATGTTAGGGATGCCGTACATTAACAGGCCTCCCGGTCGATCGGCTCTTTCGTATACAGTTACCAAATGACCTGCTTTGTTCAATTGCGCCGCAGCGGACAAACCGGCGGGCCCGGAACCGATAACCGCGATTTTTTTACCGGTGCGTTTGGCGGGGGGTTCGGCGGTAATCCAGCCTTCATCCCAGCCTTTGTCGATAATCGAGGCTTCGATGTTTTTAATCGTGACAGGCGGGTTGTTGATGCCGAGGACGCAAGCGCCTTCGCAGGGGGCGGGACAGACGCGGCCGGTGAATTCCGGGAAGTTGTTCGTTTTGTGGAGTCTGTCTAGGGCTTCTTTCCACAATCCCCGATATACTAAGTCGTTCCATTCGGGGATGAGGTTGTTAATCGGGCAGCCGCTTGCCATGCCGCTGATGATACTGCCGGTGTGGCAAAATGGAATGCCGCAGTCCATGCAGCGCGCGCCTTGACTGCGGAGTTTGTCTTCCTCCATCGGTAGGTGAAACTCGTCCCAGTTGTGGACTCTTTCGACTGGTGAGAGCTCGGAGGGCAATTCGCGGAGGAATTCGATAAAGCCTGTTGGTTTTCCCATAGCGGTGTTTTTCTTAGAATTTACTATTCTGGTAGTTTGTCAAAGCTGAGGCCTGTAGCCTTCTGAACTAACTATTATCATCTCAATTGCGGGCGATCGCACCTCAGATAGAGTAATTCGTACCAGAAATCTTCTATATTGCCCTAGCTACACATAATCTGGCTGCTAAGCCTGCCGACTGGAAGTCCGATGCTCCACATACCAAGTCCGCCTCCGCGGACTGAAAACCATCAAAGCGGGGTCTCAAAATACGATACAAAAAGTTACAGGCGTTGCAAAATATTATTTTAAGGCTATACTACTGTAAACCCGTCAGATATACGGAGTTAACATCCTCAACTCCTAAAATAGGTACACAAAATCATGAGCATTACAGTTCAGAACGTATCGAAACACTTTGGCTCCTTTCACGCCATTGACAACGTGAGTTTGGAAATTAAACGCGGCTCTTTAGTGGCGCTGTTGGGGCCTTCCGGTTCCGGGAAATCGACTTTGCTGAGGATGATTGCAGGACTGGAACCGCCGGATACCGGTCACATTTACTTGATCGGCGAGGATGCTACCCAGCAGTCGGTGCAGGAAAGACATATCGGTTTTGTGTTTCAGCACTATGCTTTGTTCAAACACATGACTATTCGGAAAAATATTGCTTTTGCGATGGAAATTCGCAAAGCTCCTAAAGACTCTATTACCAAACGGGTTGATGAACTTTTAGATTTAGTGCAGTTGAAAGGTTTGGGCGACAGATATCCTTCGCAACTTTCCGGCGGCCAGCGGCAGCGGGTTGCTTTGGCCAGAGCTCTGGCTGTGCAACCGAAAGTGCTGCTGCTAGATGAACCTTTTGGAGCATTAGATGCTAAAGTTCGCAAAGAATTGCGATCGTGGCTGCACAACCTTCACAAAGAAGTTAATATCACTACAGTTTTTGTGACTCACGATCAAGAAGAAGCGATGGAAGTAGCCGACGAAATTGTAGTGATGAACCAAGGTAAAGTCGAACAAGTCGGCACTCCCGCAGAAATTTATGACAAACCTGCATCTGCTTTTGTGATGAGTTTTATCGGGCCGGTTAACGTGCTGCCAAATGCTGCGGGTTTGTTCGCCAGCAACGCTACAACTGCTTACAATAATGGCGCGGCTCATTCGGAATTAGTGTTTTTGCGCCCGCATGACGTGGAAATTAAAACTAAGCCGGAGTTTGGTTTTGCTTCAGCAAAAGTTAGCCGCATCATTCATTTAGGCAGGGAGATTCAAACTGAGTTAGTGTTAGAATCGGGTCAAACGGTAACAGCTTACGTCAGTCGCGAGCGCTTTGACAACCTACAGCTACAGCGAGAGCAGGAGGTTTACGTCAAGCCCAAACACGCGATGACTTTCCCTGCTTATTCAATTTAAATCAGCGGCTGCATCTTACTCTAAATTCTATCGGGGAGCTTTTACAAAACACTGCTGCCACATCTTTACCAGGCTCGTGCCTGGTAATGCTGTCTTGTGTCTCCAAATCGGAGGCTGAGCCTCCTGAAATTCATTCCCAGGCTCTGCCTGGGAACGAGAAAAAGATTTTACAATTGATTTAGGATTGCTATATGGGGTGATTATTCCGAAAGTTTCGGCTTTTTGTTCTGTAGGAGTTGACAAGACGGAAAATGTCGGTATAATAAATACTTATGCCGAATCAATGCGTCCGTTGAGGTTGTATGATTTCATTCGAGATTGGGCAAGCAAAAATGGTTTGCTTCGTTGTTAAGTTCGGAGAGGTTATTGGCGAGCGCAAAAATTAAGAAATTGAGAAGCGAGCGGGGCATAACAAATCATTGGAGCGGACAAAGCTGTAATATTTTCGTTGAAAGCGAAAGTTTTTCTGCCGCTCAATTTAGCTGTTAGCCTGACTAGAATCTACTAAACGCCTCATCGGGTTGATCAGGTGGATAGAGTCCATCTAATAAATATTTATATGCTTTGTTGTGGGAAAATCTTGACGAAAGATGAATATGACAGAACAACAGCCTTTCGGAAAAAGCGTAATTCAAACTTTCGTTAAATCAATTATCGAGAGTAAAGGTAAGCCCAAAACATTACTTATCAACACATCGGATTTCAATCTATTTGCTGATTTAGCAAATTCTGATTTAACTCAAGTTTCAAGGGCGGATGAAATTCCGAATAATGTAAAATTTGATGTTGTTCTAGGTGATTTGCCTCTTGGACTTAACCAAAATGAATGGCAAGACACCATAAATAACAGAATCATTAAAGCCCAACAAAATTGGCTGGATATATTAAAATCTCTATTTTCGCTTGAAGATAAAGGTTTGGCTATTTTTCTCGTCGAACCGCACGGATTAAGCAACTATCAGGGACAAAAGTTTCAGAGAGAGATGAATGCCATAGGTTTTTACGTGAATGGCGTTTTCAATACTCCTGAAAAGTTGCTTTTCCCAACAACAGCAATACGCCCAACGCTAATCTCTATTTCAAAAGAAGAACATCCAAAACTTTACTTGGGAGAGTTAGTTGAAACCGACCAAGCCGAGCAAGTTGCACATAATTTTCTTTCGTCTGTTGACACAGGACATTTAACGGGCGGAACGCTGATAGCTAACGGTGATTTTGTCGGTTTTTATAGATTGAAAATTCAGCAGCAAATCGAACGCCTTGAAACACAGTATAAAGAATACGACAAGTATACTTTGAGCGACATTGCTACTGAAATCAATTCAGTTAAAAGCGGTAAGACGTTTGAGGAAAAAGAAAACGCTGTTTATATTCCCAGCATTGGAAACTCCAAGGTTGTCAGCAATCTGCAAGATGCAAAGTTAAAACACCATAATTACTTTCAAATTGTTCTGAAAGAAAACACCTCTAACGAGTATGTCGCTTCTTTTTTTGAATCAACATTAGGAAGGCTTGTCCTCGATTCATTGAGGATGCAGTCATTTATTCCTCATGTGAACAAGCGAGATATTGAACAAGCTTCAATTGCTGTTCCAAGTATTGTTGAGCAAAAATCTATTGTGCTAACGCAACACAAATTGCGTGAGTTAAAAGATGTAATTGATAATTTCAACAGAGAGATTGCGCTTAACCCAAAAAGTTCAGCCTCTATTCAAGGACAACTAAGCCGAATGCTTGAAGCAATGGCCGTTTTGACGGACGCTGATAAAGTCCGTGCAATTATTCGGGAGGGCGAATCACAAACAATTGAATTTAAGGAATCTCTCAGTTTGGACGTGAAGAAACAAACGAAAGAGTCATACATTGAGCAATCATCTCTGAAAACTATTGTTGCGTTTCTTAATACTAAAGGCGGTACGTTACTTATAGGCGTTTCTGATGATGGTCAAATATGTGGCGTTGATGGAGAAATTGAGAAGTTTCACAAGAATACCGACAAGTTTTTATTACACTTCAAAAATCTTCTGAAAAGCAAGATTGGTGAAGAATTTTATCCTTTCATTGATAATCGGCTGGTGAAGGTAGATGATGTAAATGTTCTTTTAGTTGAGTGTAAAGCATCTCAAACACCTTGTTATTTGGATAGCAAAGATTTTTACGTTAGAACTAATCCAGCAACCGACAAACTTGAGGGGTCTAAATTAGTTAAATACGTAAAACATCGTTTTCCGAGTTGAGGATATTCTCTCTTCTCTAGGAGTGTAGCCTAACAATTCTGGTGCAGCGGATTGGGACAATCCGCTTGTAGAAATGCAAAGGTGTTGGAAACCGCTGACCAGAACCGTTAGACAGTCTAGCGGAGGTTAATAGGTTGTATTTTCAAAACGCAGTCGAGCGGAAACGCGGGTAAATGGATATGCCGTAGACTGTCAATCAGCTATAAAATTGTCGTAGAAAAGCACAAGGGTGCGCTGCGCTGCGATTCGACACCGGGATTGGGGACGGAATTCTCGATCGAGATTCCGCTGCGGCAACAAGTCAGACAAGCAGTACCGTTAGTTTCGCTGAAAATATCGGAGGCAGCTTAGAAAGAGCCGGGGAAGGAATTTTTTTTCTTATATACTACTGTAAGTCGGTCGATTTATAGTATTATGTGTAATAATGTCACAACCGATACAGCTAGGACTTACGCACAGGTGGTCATCACCTTGGTTGTTTGCACAAACACTTCGTTACACCCCGAAGAGAGGGCAAAAAACCAGGTTTCTTTGTTTTTAATGCGTCAGTCATGACTGGTTTATGCAGCTTAAACTTTGGGCGCTGGCGATACGGTAAAACCGAAAAACGGCGAGACGGCAATTGTACGAACTAACTTTGATTCCTTCAGTAACTAGCTATGACTATTGCTTCACTTTCCACTATAAATTTTGATGAAACGAGCCGACATATATTTTCTCGCCGCTCGCATTTGCCCAATAGAAGTAACGGTCTGTGGCAAATTGCCACTGGAGTAGTGCGAACTGTTACCTGGCTTGAAGATGGCACAATTATCACTTTGGGATTGTGGGGGCCTGGTGATACGATCGGCAAACCGATATCAAAATGCGATCCTTTTCAAATTGAATGCCTCACTAAAGTCGAGGCAACTCTATTATCTGCCGATCGCTGGCTAAATAGAGATATTTTGCTCAATCACATTCAGCAGGCTGAAGATTTTATTGTACTGCGAGGTTACAAAAAAGTTGACTTTATGCTGTATAAACTATTGACTTGGCTGGCTAAGAGGTTTGGTTCTGAGGTAGAGCAAGGACATCTGATCGATATGATTTTAACGCATCAGGACATTGCAGAAATTCTCGGTACAAGTCGCGTAACTGTCACTCGCACCCTCGGTATTTTTGAGCAGCAAGGTTTGATTGAGCGTCTGCCGCTCCACCGGATTGTTCTGCAACCTTCAGAGGTGTGGCACTACGAAATATAAAAGGATATTAACTGTTAAGCTGTTGCGGCATTTAGATTTAATTTTGAGGGCTGGTTCTCCTGCCCACCCCACAAGACTTTCAAGAAACAGCATTCTTAAAACTAGATGCGCGCCAGCTTAACAGTTAAGTGTTAACCTTTTCAACTCCCGATCTTGTATCATATTTCACAAAAAATTATATTGAGTTTGTGAGGTATTTGTGATGAGTTATGGAGCGCTGCTAGCTTTTGGCTGCAATGTCGGTGCTTTTTTTTAGCGGCATTGTTTCCACCAGTTTGCACGGTTGGCTGTGGATTGCTGCTGCGAGAGTTGGGTAGTGTGGCGGGAATTAAATTGCGATCGCTCCTCCGGCTCCAGAATTAAGCCACCAACAAACTACTGTTCACCTATAGACATTAAGTAGTTTATCGTGTAATCTGTTAAATTAAGTAGAGAGAGTTGGCGATCGCACTCCTGGAGCGATCGCCCAATTGCTACTAGCAAAACAGTCTCTCAATCTTGCCGCTGTTGCCCTTAACCAGAATTGCCACAGCAGCGAAATCTTATAGATTATCCGGGCAAATCTCATCAGGCTGCATTTGCTCTATACCAAGCGCATTACACATGACAGTGAATTTTGCGCTCGCTTCACCTGAGAAAAAATAAGAGGAACTAAGAACCATCAATGCCGTACAATCATTTCAAAGATAATGTCTTGCAGTCCTTAAAGAAAAAAACTGGCTGGCCAGTTATTTCTCTAAAGTCAATCAAGTTTCAAAAATCGTCCCTAGTCAGAGTTTTTGCTTTCTTTTTTGCAGTAGGTTTAGGATTGAGCGGGTTAATCCCCCAGGCTGCGATCGGCCAGCAACCTAAAGATGTCGAACTTACCTTAGTTTCCTTTGCTGTTACCAAATCCGCCTACGACAAGATCGTTCCCGGCTTCGTCGCCAAGTGGAAGCGAGAAAACAACCAGAATGTCAAAATCAGCCAAAGCTACGGCGGTTCGGGTTCCCAAACTCGTGCTGTGATTAGCGGTTTGGAAGCCGATGTCGTACACTTAGCCTTAGAATTCGATACCGATCGCATTCAAGAAGCGGGTCTAATTAAACCGGGTTGGGAGCGAGAAGTACCCAATAACGGAATTGTTAGCAAATCAGTTGCGGCATTAGTAATGCGGGCCGGAAATCCTAAAAAAATCCAAGGCTGGGCAGATTTAGCCAAACCCGGTATCAAAGTAATTACTGCTAATCCGAAAACCTCGGGTGTCGCGCGCTGGAACTTCTTAGCTTTGTGGGGCTCGGTAACTCGAAACGGAGGAAACGAACAAGCAGCCCGCACCTTTGTCGGCCAGGTTTATAAAAATGTGCCAGTGCTTCCCAAAGATGCCCGCGAAGCATCTGATACATTCTACAAACAAAACCAAGGCGATGTATTGATCGACTACGAAAACGAAATTCTGCTGGCAAAAACGCAGGGCGAAAATGAACCTTTCATTATCCCCCAAGTGAATATTTCCATTGACAACCCGGTAGCTGTAGTTGATAAATACGCAGCTAAACATGGAACTACTAAAGTAGCGGAGGCTTTTGTGAAATATCTTTACACGCCGGAAGCTCAGCGAGAATTTGCGAAAGCGGGTTTTCGACCTGTTAACTCGACGGTAGCCGGAGAATTTAGCAGTAAGTTTCCTAGAATTAGCAAACTGTTTACAATTGCCGATGTAGGTGGCCCGAATGCAGCGCAAAATAAATTCTTCGCTGACAATGCGATGTTCGATCAAATTCAGAATTCTCTGGGAAGGAGATAATCTCAAATTCCATTAGTTAAATTTTCTCCTCGACTCCCCAATTAAGTTCAAAAGCAAGTGCGATCGCACGCACTTGCTTTTTTTACAGTCCTGGACGCACTCCGACGAAAGAAACCGGGTTTTTTAATCGAGGTTGAAATAAAGCATAGCTTTTTAAGGAGGGCTAGGCAGGATCGGGCTTAACTGAACCGTATTGGGCGATCGAGGCGGCGGTATTGCTTGTAAAATACTCGCTCCCTGCAACATTTGAGACTTTCGGGCTCTACCCGCTTCTGGGTGTTCGCAAGACGGTGCAAAGGGCGGAACCAAGAACGGGCAAGCTTTCCACCCACCCTGTACCCCCACGCCGAGCATCAGGCAGTTTCCGCCCCTGTGCCCGTGCTGCTCGTAATACCGACAGTGCCGACAGCTTAAATTGCCTACATTTACGTTGCTCACGGGATTTCTCCAACCGTTTTTGTAATAAAATTATAATAACACCTGTATGCCTACCGGAATTGTGTACTATGATATACTGTACAATTTAAACTCGATCGCAAGTGAGGAATGTGGAACTATCTTCTAGAGTAGAATATGCCTTGTTAGCGCTCTTGGAACTGGCGAGCCACCACCCAAAAGAATCGCCCCTAACAGTCAACGAAATTACTGCTTCTCAAGAGATACCGGAACGCTATCTCGACCAAATTCTTGCCGTGCTCCGCCGTGCGGGTATCGTCCAGAGTCTGCGGGGCGCTAAAGGCGGTTATTTGCTGGCGAAAGAGCCTTGGCAGATTACTTTGCTAGAGGTGTTTTCGAGTCTCGAAGGATCCGGCAGCGGCCAGACTCAAAAAGTTGCGGAATCTGTAACAATAGAAAAAACTGCGGTGCTAGAAATCTGGCAGGAAGCTAGACAGGCATCTTTGGCAGTTTTGAGCAAATACACATTACAAGATTTGTGCGAACAGCGGGATGTTCGCAAACAAGCAAATCCCATGTACTACATTTAAACGGAGATAAATTTAACCATGAAAGTTGCTAAAGATGTTACGCAAATAATTGGCAAAACTCCTTTAGTTCAGCTCAATAAAATTCCTCAAGCTGAGGGAGTGGTGGCGACAATTGTCGCTAAGTTGGAAGGGATGAATCCGGCGGCTTCGGTGAAAGATCGGATTGCGGCAAGCATGATTCAGGCGGCAGAAGATGCTGGGTTAATTCAACCGGGGAAAACAATTTTAGTTGAACCGACTTCGGGAAATACTGGCATTGCTTTGGCTGCGATCGCCGCTGCGAAGGGTTACAGTCTAATTTTAGCTATGCCGGATACGATGAGCTTGGAACGCCGATCGATGTTGAAGGCTTACGGTGCTCAGTTAGAATTGACGCCGGGGCATGAAGGGATGTTAAGCGCGATCGCCCGTGCCGAAGAAATTGCCGAAGAAACCCCCAATGCTTTCATGCTGCAACAGTTTCGCAACCCCGCAAATCCGAAAATTCACCGGGAAACTACAGCCGAGGAAATTTGGGCGGATACTGACGGTAAAGTAGATTTTTTAGTGGCGGGAGTTGGCACCGGCGGCACAATTACGGGCGTTGCTGAGGTGATTAAACAGCGGAAACCGAGTTTTAGGGCTGTGGCGGTGGAACCAGCCGGCAGCCCCGTGCTTTCAGGAGGGCGATCGGGCGCTCACAAAATCCAAGGAATCGGTGCGGGATTCATCCCGGAAGTGCTGCGAGTTGAGTTGATTGATGAGGTGATTGCAGTTAGCGATGAAGATGCGATCGCCTACAGCCGCCGCCTCGCCCGAGAAGAAGGATTGTTGTCAGGAATTTCGGCAGGTGCAGCGTTGTACGGCGCGATTCAAGTTGGCAAGCGTCCCGAAAATGCTGGTAAATTGATTGTTTTTGTGCAGCCTTCTTTTGGCGAGCGCTACCTCAGTACAGTGCTGTTCAAAGATTTTGAATTACCGACAGCAACGGAATTAGAAGCATTAGTTTAGAACTACCTATGTTAGTTTTTCTATAATAAAATTGGCTTGTAGTGGGGACTTTAGTCCTCCAAAAGAAGGACTAAAGTCCTCACTACGAACCTTTTTAAGATTGGTTTGTAGTGAGGACTTTAGTCCGCAATCCCAAGGACTAAAGTCCTCACTACAAACTTTTTTAAGATGGTTTGTAGTGGGAATTTTGTCTTTCAATAGAAGGACTAAAGTCCTCACTACGAACCTTTTTAAGATGGGTTTTTAGTGAGGACTTTAGTCCGCAATCACAAGGACTAAAGTCCTCACTACGAACCTTTTTAAGATGGGTTTGTAGTGAGGACTTTAGTCCGCAATCACAAGGACTAAAGTCCTCACTACAAACCTTTTTAAGATGGATTTGCAATCAATTGGGGATGACAAAACTCTGCGAACTCACGGCGGCTGCAAAAATAAAAAAAATTACTCCCATCCCCAACAAACCAACAGCCGCACTGAAGAGGATTATCAACCAATCTGAAGGTTCGTAGGTATTCTCGTCAATTTGGCGGCGCACGATAAAGTATTTTCTAGTTGAGATTAACACGGTTGCTAAACCCACTAGAGAGAAGACTAAACCCAACTTCCAACCCGTACCGTGACGGTGCTGTATGGGGATTTGCACGGTGCGAAATCGCACGATGAGGACGCCAAAACCCATTAAGGCGATCGCGCTACGCATCCACGAGAGAAAGGTGCGTTCGTTTGCAGAGCGATCGATCGCCTTTGACAGATTTTCCTGCTTGAGTTTTTCCTCGTCTACTGTCATCGGTTTGAAGGAAATATCTGGGGCGATCGAACTTTTGGATATATTTAGGAAACACTCGGATTATTCGGGACTCATGAAACTAGCTGCGCTGCCGGGAACTGAGAAGATAAAATAAATTACTCCCATACCCAAAAGTACGATCGCCAAACTAAACAGCAGTACCCACCTGTCTGTAGGCTCGTAAGTATCGTAATCGATATCGTGACGCACAGCAAAGTAGTGCTTAGTGGAAATTAACACTGTCAGCAAACCCACCACAGAAAACAGCAAACCCAACTTCCAGCCGTTACCGGGAGTCGGTAGCAGAGGCGGGTGGAAGGCTCGCAGGCGGACGATGACGACGCCAAAACCCATCAGGGCGATCGCTGTGCGCATCCACGCTAAATAAGTGCGCTCGTTTGCTAAATGATCGCGCACCCGCGAGGGATTGTGTCGCTTGGTTTTTTGCGTATCTGCTTTTGGCGATTTAAATCCTAACAGCATAAATAAAACTCTTAATTTGGGCTGCAAACCTGGAGCAAGAATTAATTTTTTTCAGCTTCGCCGAGTTACCCGTGTTAAATCCAACTCATCAAAAAAAAGCACACCAAAATTTGTTAACACTGTCATACTTATGTATTTTCCTGTTCATCTACTTGTATAGGCGATCGCTGCCCCGGGCGCACCCTACAGCAGAGATTTCATGTTAGCATTTTAAGTCAGTTTATCTCAAGTCGAAATATTTATCGAGACTGAAACAGCCGCAGCAGCCGATAAGTACCGCTGTCTATCAAAATGAAGATTCCCAAGCCAATCAAGACAAAAGGGACAATAGCTTGAGTATAGCGAGTCAAAAAACTGGCGATCGCCCCCTGAAGAGTCAACCGATAAGCCGCCCAACACCAAACGCCTACCAAAACAAAGAAAACCGTCAAAATTACCGCCAAACTCGGCAAATCCCTGCTAGCAAACAGCGGCAGATAAATGCCGATGTTGTCTCCCCCGTTGGCGACAGTCACAGCAGCCACGTTCAAAATTTGGGGGTGGAACAGGCCTGCTAATTTTGACAGCGCAGAGAGTTATATTGACCGTTAAACCCGCCCGATACTGCTTGCACCTCATTTCGATCGTTTTCGCGATTCAGCAGGTGACTGATGCCGAGCGCGATCGGAACCAAACCCAGCAGACCAATCCAAGCTCTCGGCACAATTAAGCCGCCAAAAAAACCGGGCCAACTAGCCACAATCAATGCTGCAAATCCGAGGTACTGACCGGCCACAATATGTCTGGGGCGGAAACTAGAATTTACCTGAGCGAAGCACAGCATCAAAATGGCAATATCGTCAATGTTTGTGGCTGCAAAAGATGTAATTCCGGCAAGACTCGCTGCGGCAATCCAACTCATAACAATCATAATTGAATAATCCTCATTCCTCGGGTTTGCTTGGGGATGAGGGAATTAATGTTTTTGACAATATTCATGAGGATTATTGCATTAATCTTTGATAGGATAGGGAAACCGCAGATCGACGCTGCGGAACGCAGATATGTTTCAAGATAGTTGGCTATTTTGACAATATTCATTGACTATCATAGCACAAAGACTGACTTCACCACTCTGCTATTTCCCTTCCACTAGCAACTGTTCAAAATCCGCTGCCGGCACGGGAGGGCTGAACAAATATCCTTGCATGGCATCGCACTCGTAGCGCCAGAGAAAATCTCTTTCTGCTTCCGTCTCAACTCCTTCGGCAATTACCTCAAGACACAGACTGTGCGCCATTTCAATAATCGCTTTCACAATCGCTGCATTTGTGCAACCATCGGTGATATTGCTGATAAAACAGCGGTCAATTTTTAAAAGATCGAAGGGGTATTGCGTCAGATAGCTTAAGGAAGAATAGCCTGTTCCGAAATCGTCAATAGATATAGAAACTCCCAAATCTTTCAATTTTTGCAAAGTAGCGATCGCACTTTCGGCATCCTCCACCATCAAACTTTCTGTCAGCTCTAATTCCAAACTGCTCGGTGCCAAACCAATTTCTGCTAAAATTTCGGCAACTCTGCTGCTGAGATCCGGTTGATGAAATTGGCGCGGCGACAGATTCACCGCTACCTGCTGCAAGGAAAAACCAGCATTTTGCCAAACCTGCATTTGCCTGCAAGCTGTCTGCAAAACCCACTCGCCTAATTGTACGATGAAACCAGTTGCTTCGGCATCGGGAATAAATTCGGCGGGCGAAATCAGCCCTTTTTCTGGATGCAGCCAGCGCACTAAAGCTTCTGCACTCATAATTTTACCAGTCTGGACATTGACCTGCGGCTGATAGTAAACTTGGAATTCTTCTCGTTCCAGGGCTGCGCACAAATTTGTTTTTATCTGCTCTAATTTCTCGGCGGCTTCTTGCAGCAATTCGTTGGTTTGCGATCGCAAATTACTCTGCTGTTGGGCCAAAGCTGCTTGTTTTTTCAAGCGACTCGATATCGCGCCCACAAGTTCAGCTTTAGTAAAAGGTTTAGTCAGGTAATCATCTGCTCCCAATTCCATGCCTTGGCGCACTTGGGAGCGATCGGCTTTACCGGTGAGAAACACAAAAGGTACTGTAGCAGTAACAGGATGCGATCGCAAGGCCGCCAGCACCCCATACCCGTCAAGTTGCGGCATCATCACGTCGCAAAGAATCACGTCGGGAAGATTTGACACCGCCGCATTTAAACCTTGGGCTCCATTTTCTGCACCCGTCACGTCGAAACCTTCAGCTTTGAGGAGTTTGAGAATATTCTCCCGAATTACTCGATCGTCCTCAATTACTAGAATCTTTTTCATACGTCATTCCCTGAAAGTGATATAATTGATCGGCGTTGCAGAAAGCCGATCGGCGTGGCAATAACTGAGAACGCACAGCTCGATCGGATTAAGGGCCGAATATTTTCCGACAAAAATAGCAGACGCCCCTGAAAAACCCTAATTTTTCAAGGACAACTTGATTAATGTTTCTCTGCTTACTTAGCGCCGTCCGTATTATTACGAGGTTAATTAAGAAATCTCTCAACTAATTTTAGGCGATCGACAGTTAGCAGCACCCTGAATAACTGCTAAACTGATTGTGCCAGTCGATCGATCGTCTGCAAACAATCTCAGCTTATTTATACCAGTTGCCAAAAACAATGCAACTGCAAGCAAGATCCAAACCCTTGCAGAGTAAGTCTTTTCCCATTTTTCAATGTAAAATCTCAAATCTGAAATCTCAAATCTAAAAATGGTATTACCAAGTGGATTCCCTGAACCCGCACAGATTGGCGTCATAGAAATTAAGCAATATCCTCAGTATCGCGCTGTCACATACACCCACGCGGGCGATTTGCGACAAGCAACTGGAATTGCTTTCAATCCCTTATTTCAACACATCAGCAACAACCAAATTGCGATGACAACGCCAGTAGAAGCGCGCTATACAGCAACTTCCGAGCAAATCGATGCAGTTCCTGTTGCAGAAGTTTCATTCCTGTATCCCGCACCAAACATCGCCCCTAGCAGCGTTAACTCCGCTGTGGAAGTCACCGATACTTCACCGATGACAGTTGTCAGCATCGGCGTGCGCGGCGCCTACACTTGGGAAAGCTACGAAAACAACCTCTCCCAACTCAAAGATTGGCTTCAAGAACATCCCGAATACGAAATAGTCGGGCCACCGCGCCGCTTTTTTTACAATTCGCCAATGACAGCGGAAGCAACTAAAATCAGCGAGGTACAAATTCCGATCAAACGCCGCTGACATGAACAACCAATTCGCGAATGTGGCCGCGCTGGCGGTGTTCCCAGAGGTAAATTCCCTGCCAAGTTCCTAACAATAATCTACCGCGTGCGATCGGGATTTGTTCGGAAGTATGAGTCAGCGCAGTGCGAATGTGGGCCGGCATATCGTCTGGGCCTTCCGCATCGTGAATGTAGCTCGCGCCCTCCGGTACAAGTTTAGCCAAAAAATTAGCCAAATCCGTCAGTACATCCGGGTCAGCATTTTCTTGAATCACCAAACTAGCAGAAGTGTGGCGCAAAAACAAGCTACAAAGTCCCGTTTTAATACCTGAATTCGCTACCACATCTTCTATCTTACGACTGATATTGTACAGAGACTTGCCTGTAGTTTTAATTTTGAGTATTTCCTGGTGATGAAGCATATCATATCCGGTAAAATAACCATTATAAGGTTCGTAGTGAGGACTTCAGTCTTCAAAAAAGAGAGGACTGAAGTCCTCACTACAAACACCTTTTATTACGGGTAATTAAACGGAAATTATATCATTCAATTTGGGATTTTGCACGAGACTGTTGTAAACCTCTTCAGTCGGCGGAGGCCGACATTGTTTGTATAGCAGCGATTTCAATCGCCGTCATTCGATTTTAGATTTTAGACTTTAGATGAGCTTGTTTGCAAAAATATTCAATCGCCGCCATCCTAATCCCGGTCTTTAAAATAGTCTACAACAGCTTGGGCGATCGCCTCCGTACCGTGCTTATCCAACTTATCCGACAAAAGAGGCGGGTGCAGCGGTTTGTGCAAAAACCCCCAATCCCCCTCAAAAAACTCCGCCGCCGTCACAACTTGATGCGCCGCATAATTTTCAAGCCACTCCAACAACACCGCAGCTTCCGCAAAACCCTCTCTCATAATAGAAACAACAGGTACTTCCAAACGCAAAGCTTCCGAAAAAGTGCTGTATCCGGGTTTAGAAACCAAGCGCCCGCAGACAGGCATCAGATCAACGGGGCGCGGTAAAATCGGGAAAGATTGTGCAAACTCCTGACTTTTGACTCTAATCAAATTCGGCAAATCCGGAGCTCCCGCATCAAAAGTAATAAATTGCCAATCGCTAAATTGCTGTAAATTTTGATAAGGAATTGCCTCTAAACCCAGCCCGCCAAAAGTCAACAATACAGTTTTTTCCAGCGGTGATTCGATGCCGAATACTTCCCTAATTTTCTCATTACTGTAGCGAGGATTCCCGCCAGTCAAGCCGACATCTTGAATATTTGGAAAAGCTGGCATCGGTTCGTGCAAAGGCAGGCGAAAAAGCCGATCGCACTTTCCGAAGCATTCACCAATCCAATCAGCCATTTCCGTAAATTCCCCACCCCAATCCCGATATATAAAATCCCACCCAAAATTGCTCATCATCCAGCAAGGAACCCCAGCCGCTGCCGCCATTCGTGTTGCCAAAGGAGGAATATCTGCTAGCACCAAACCCACCCGATTTTGCTTAATAAAATTAACTTCGCCCGCAACAATCGAATTTTGCTTTTTCTTAATTTCCCGCAATTTTTCCAAAGTCGCCTCTTTATCCATATGCAAACTATCAGCTTGCACAACTCCGACATCAAAAGCACGGGGACGGAGGATAAAATCGCCAGTAATATAACATTCTAGCAGCCAGCGAGGTGCAGTTGTGGTGATAATTAATAAAATATCGGGATTTAATTCTTGAATTTTGGCAGCTACGGAGGAAACTCGGACGGCATGACCGAATCCATGATTGGTGAGGGCAATATATAATGTTGGTCGAGACATTGATAATGGGGAATTGGGAATGGGGAATTGGGAATGGGGCATTGGTCATTGGGAATGGGTAATATTATGTCCTGTCGATTACCATGACAAAAACGGATCGAGCGTGCGTCCTGGCGTCCGCTCTAATGCGGAGGACGCCAGGACGCACTACGAACTAATATTATTGCGTTTAATTGATCGGACACGATATAATTGGTAATTGGAAAATAAGAATGAAAAGGGAAAAACAAAGTACAACTGCCAACTGTCAACTGCCAACTGTCAACTGCCAACTGCCAACTGCCAACTGACTACTGACTACTGACTACTGACTCGATCGATAATTTCGCGTGCCATATCTTGTAAGGATACCACTCGATCGGCAAAACCAGCATTAACCACACTTCCCGGCATCCCCCAGACAACGCTGCTAGCCTCATCTTGAACAATAATCTTACCCCCAGCCTGCTGAATATTCTCACAACCCAGCAGCCCATCCTGCCCCATTCCAGTCAGTATCGCACCCAAAACCGCATCACTATAAATCAGCGAGCAAATTTTGGATGCTACGCGCAGCACGAAGTAGTGCGAGGTTTGCCAACAGCATTGTTACACAAATACTTCCAGCAGTGTGGCAAGGAATGGCAGATTAAAGAAGACCTCCGCAAGGCGATCGAATTTCGCCAGATTAACTTAACAGAACCCTTTGGATCGATGCCTCAAATGGACATTATTTTTATGCGAAATGTCTTAATATATTTCGATGTTCAGACAAAGCAATCGATTTTAGCGAGAGTGCGGCGGGTGTTGCGGCCAAAGGGCTATTTATTTCTAGGGGGATGAGAAACAACTGTAAATCTTGACCCGGCTTTTGAGCTGGTGCAATTTGAAAAAGGTATATGTTATCGATTGAGATGATGTGCGGTCGATCGACTATAATAAAATAGGTTTGTAGTGAGGACTTCAGTCCTTTCTTGATTAATAGACTTGAATTGCAAAAGTCTTTTTAATCAAAATTTAGGACGCTGCTCAGAGCAGCGTCCTAATTATTTTTGCAATTCAAGTCTAATCTTGAGGAATTAAGAAGGACTAAAGTCCTCACTACAAACCTAAATTTTACAGGTTTGTAGTGAGGACTTTAGTCCTTTCTTTGGGCCGCGCCCTCAGACCAAACAGGCAATTGATTAATCTTTTCCAGCGTGATATCTACATACTTTTGACCGTTCCCCGCTAGATTTTCCCCAAAATATCCATCATCGCCGTCGTGCTTGTGAGGGCCGCTGAAAACTTCTACATAGCGGCCTTGGGAACGGGCTTGATTGAAGGGAGAAGTCGCGTACCAGTACCAGCGAGTGGGAAAAACTATGCCGCCTATATCCTCAATTGGATCGCGAGTACCGCGCAGATGAAAAATGCGATCGGCTTCTGCAAAACCATTTTCTCCCGAAAACACGCCACCAACCGAAACAACATTAATTTCTGCATTCAGCCATTGCTTAAGATAGCGAGTAGCACCCAAAGCAACTTGGGCGCCACCGCTAGTCCCAATTAAAATAACTTTCACAGGTTTTTGAGGATTAGCTGCAATCGGAGATTTAGCATTCATGCGATCGATAATTACATTAGCAATCCCCTGATTGTATGCAAAGCCGTAGCGATAATCTAGAGAAATTGCAAACCTCCAGAGATTGCGAATTTTGATGAAGACATCCCCCGCAATCGGCCCGCTTTTTGCGTGTTCTGCAAACCGCCAAAAAGGAGCTAGCAACCGCTGTCCTCCTAAACTTTTGTTAGAAGCTGAATAAGGAAAAATGTCGCCCACTGCGACGCACTGCGGGTGATTTTTAACTAAACGCTTGAGAAAAAACTCTTCTCCCGGCGTTAATTCGTTGCCCGAAAAATCGCCAACTCCCGGTAAAAAGATGATATAACAATTGAGCGGCGAAGACTTGCGCGCTTCTAGATTGCTGTTACTTGAGGGTAATATCTCCGGCGGATTTTTCTTGATACCCAAAGTTTCGGCACTTTGACCCAGCCACCAGATCACAGTTCCCACCGGCGAAAGAATGCCCCAAATTATCAGGATTATACCTGCGATGGTCAACAAATTTAAACTTCCCCCGCGCAGCCACGCAAGTATCTGCAAAATCAATCTTAGCATTTAATCAAATCTGGTAGAATGCCTGTTAATTACCTAATTACGTAGAAATATTTCGGTGAGTCTGCTGTATTAGAGCTTATTTTATCCAACTTGTCAACTATCTAGAGGAGCAGGGGTTAAACGTGAAGGGAGAAGATTCAATTGCAGGTTTGCGGGCAACGCTTTGGAACGCACTTTCTTTGAACGGCAATTTTTATGAAAAAACTCCCTACACTGGCAGAACTAAGCGGATAGCTTTAACAATTGTAATTTTAGCAGCGGTGTCCAGGATTTTGGGCAGTGCCGTCATTTTGTTAATCAATCGAACTGAGCTATCGGTCTTGTTCTTAGCACTTTGGATAGATGGTTTGGCAGTCGTGGGAGGTTATTATTTTTGGAGTTTTACTATCTTTAAAATCGGGGAGTGGCTAAAACCTGGTCACGTAACTTATGGGGAGTTGTTGGTGCCGATCGGATTTGCCTACGCTCCCCAAGTGCTGAATTTCTTAACGTTAATTCCGTTGCTGGGAGAAGGCATAGAGCGGATATTAGCTGTGTGGAGTTTGCTGGCAGTAATTGTGGCGGTTCGCCAAGGTTTGGATATTGAGACTCGCTGGGCGGTGTTAATTTGTCTGGTGGGTTGGCCGTTGATTCAAATTGCGATCGGCTTTGTGAAAGTTATTGAACAGTTGCTTGCACAATGGCTGTAAAATGAGCAAATTGTCAGAAGTTAAAAGGAAAAAAATCAGGGTCTGAAGTCCTCAAAATTTATTCTGCAAGTAGGCGAGTAATAGCAATTTCAAAACGCAGCCAATGTTGCCATTGCGATCGCACGCCCGCAGCAGTCCCTTAACCTGTTAAAATAAAATTGCTTTAGGGTGCAATACTTTTGCCCAAAGGGCGTCATTTCCAACAAAAGCATTCCCCGCTAGTCATTGAGGCACTTTCGCTTGCCAATTTGAGAAAATGCTTGACAGGGTGGCAGCCACCAAGTAGAGTGAGATACAACATTCTTAGCCTTAATTTGCATTGCCACTTGTAGCTCGTATTGTAGAGCGTACTGCGAGACGGCAACCACACCCCTGCTATTCGGCTCTCCCCACTGTCCGCCCCCTATTACTAGCGATACATTGTTAAAGAAGGAAATACACAAAAATTTACATCTATAATTTGTGTAGTATTCCAAATCGCTCCTCACCAGCAGCGATACAGCCCTCGCCAAGACAGTAGGAAGGAAAAAATATGTTTGAACGCTTTACAGAACAAGCCATTAAAGCAATCATGCTAGCCCAAGAGGAAGCGCGGCGTCTCGGTCACAATTTTGTAGGCACCGAGCAAATCCTTCTCGGACTCGTCGGCGAAGGCACTGGCATCGCTGCCAAAGTATTACTGGATATGGGCCTCAACTTGAAAGAGGCGCGCAATGAAATCGAAAATATCATCGGTAGAGGTTCGGGGTTTCTCCCGCCAGAAATTCCGTTTACACCCCGCGTCAAGCGCATTTTTGAGACGGCGCTGAACGAAGCGCGGCAGTTAGGCCACAATTACATCGGCACCGAACATATCCTGCTTGGGTTGATTCAAGACGATGAAGGTGTAGCGGCGAAGGTGCTGCAAAACTTGGGGATCGATCGCCAGAGAGTTCGCACGCAGGTAATCCGCGCCGTGGGAGAAGTCGCGGCAGTACCCGGAGGCCGAGGAGATAGCGGTGGCGATCGCAAAATCCCAACTTTAGAAGAATTCGGCACTAACTTAACTAAGTTAGCAGCCTCCGGCAAACTAGATCCAGTCGTGGGCCGCGAAAATGAAATCGAGCGCGTGATCCAAGTGTTGGGGCGCCGCACGAAGAACAATCCAGTGTTAGTAGGCGAACCGGGAGTCGGCAAAACAGCCCTCGCCGAAGGCCTCGCCCAGCGGATTGTCAACAGAAACGTCCCGGAAATTTTAGAAGACAAACAAGTAATCAGCCTCGATATGGGTTCGCTGATTGCCGGTACAAAATTCCGAGGCGAATTTGAGGAACGGCTGACGAAAATCATGGCAGAAATTCGCGCTGCCGGCAATATCATTCTGGTAATCGATGAAATTCATACCTTAGTCGGTGCAGGCGCGATCCAAGGCAGCATGGATGCTTCCAATATGCTCAAACCAGCCCTCGCCCGAGGCGAATTGCAGTGTGTCGGCGCCACAACCTTGGATGAATACCGCAAGCACATCGAACGCGATGCAGCCCTAGAACGCCGCTTCCAACCGATTAAAGTCGGCGAACCGAGCGTGGCTGAAACAATAGAAATATTGTACGGTTTGCGATCGGCCTACGAACAGCACCACCGACTGACAATTTCCGACGCAGCTTTAGAAGCAGCGGCTACACTGTCAGACAGGTACATTAACGATCGATTTTTGCCAGACAAGGCGATCGACTTAATTGACGAAGCAGGTTCCCGCGTCCGCGTGATGAACTCGCAAACCCCGCCCGAAGTTAAAGAGCTCAAGAAACAACTGCCGGCTGTCACCAAAGAAAAAGATGCAGCCGTGCGCGAGCAAGACTTCGACAAAGCTGGGAAATTGCGCGATCGCGAATTAGAAATCGAAGCCGAAATCGCCGAAGCTACGATCAACAAAAGCCAGGTCAAAGCCTCTCCCATTGTCACCGAAGAAGACATCGCGCACATCGTGGCAAATTGGACGGGAGTACCTGTTAGCAAGCTGACAGAATCCGAATCGGAATTGCTGCTGCACATGGAAGACACATTGCACCAGCGCTTGATCGGTCAAGAAGAAGCTGTCAGCGCAGTTTCTCGGGCGATCCGTCGCGCGCGAGTTGGCTTGAAAAATCCCAATCGCCCGATCGCCAGTTTCATCTTTTCCGGCCCCACAGGCGTCGGTAAAACGGAACTGACAAAAGCCTTAGCCACATATTTCTTCGGTTCCGAAGAAGCGATGATTCGGTTAGATATGTCCGAGTTTATGGAACGCCACACTGTTTCTAAACTAATCGGTTCGCCTCCCGGTTACGTCGGCTACGACGAAGGCGGCCAACTAACAGAAGCAGTCCGGCGCCGTCCTTACACAGTAGTCTTGTTCGACGAAATCGAAAAAGCTCACCCGGATGTCTTCAACATGATGCTGCAAATCTTGGAAGACGGCCGTTTGACCGATGCCAAAGGTCGCACAGTAGACTTCAAGAATACGCTGCTGATCATGACATCAAACATCGGTTCGCGAGTCATTGAAAAAGGCGGCGGCGGTTTAGGCTTCGAGTTTGCCGAAAGTGCCGCAGACGGTCAGTACAACCGCGTTCGCAGCTTGGTAAACGAAGAATTGAAACAGTTCTTCCGTCCCGAATTTATCAACCGCTTGGATGAGATTATCGTCTTCCGCCAGTTGAACAAGGCAGAAATCAAGCAGATTGCTGACATCTTGTTGCAGGAAATTTTCAGTCGCTTAACCGAACAGGGTATCACTTTGTCGGTGACAGACAAGTTCAAGGATTTGTTAGTTAAAGAAGGCTACAATCCCAGCTACGGTGCTCGACCTTTGCGCCGCGCCATCATGCGGTTGTTGGAAGATGTACTGGCTGAGGAAATGCTGTCTGGGAAGCTGAAAGAAGGCCAAAGTGCGATCGTAGATGTGGATGAAAACGGTCAGGTTAAGATATTGCCCGGTGGCGAATCTGAACCGAGATTGCCGGAATTTGCATTGAGTCATTAATGCGATGACTCGCAGATAAATAACGTCTGATTAAAAACCCGGTTTCTTGGAGGAACCGGGTTTTTAATTGAAAAATACCAGTTAAAAAACAATTTTACAATAGTATTTGTAGGGTGCGTCGCCATCAACAATCCTCAAAAAAAGCGACAATCGAGCGAGCGACGCACCTGAGTTTTGTCAATAGCCGAGCCAGCCAACAAACCCAACATTTCATGCCCAATAAAAAAGCTTGCTACAATAAAAATATTGGGCTTGCTTATATGTTCATTGAACCTCCCAGGTGCGTCGCTATTTAGGTTATCGGTCTTTCTTAAAGATGGTGGATAGCGACACACCCTACGGAAGACTTGGGTATTCCGCTATAAATAGCATCGCATTTTTTGGCATTAATCCTAATTAGATGAATAAACTAGGCGACACTTTAAAATAATCGCCGAGTGCCTTAGCTTGTGCTTTGCTAATTGCCCGCTTACCATTGACAACCTCAGAAACTACGCCACTCGATCCAATGATGCCCACTAAGTCAGCTTGACGGGTGCCGCTGGCTTCCATGATGTGTTGCAAAATCTCGTGAGGCTCAGATTTGTCGATCGCATAGTTTTGGGCTTCGTAAACTTCAATTAGCGTTACCAATAACTTGTGTAAAGCTCTTTCTTCTGGAGTGCGGTTTTTTGCGAACGTCAGCCGCTGGGCCACTGCTAGGAGGCGATCGTATTCTTCCTCAGTTTCGATCGCCCGTGGAGCGACTTCTGCCAGCAAATTGCTATAATTAGCTCGATCGAAAGTAAGGGTCATTTTTCCATTTGTCCTTGTCGTATAAAGATGTCACAGATTCCTTCTGCTAAATAGGTGGTTAAACGTTTAGTCATCGGAGATTTAGCTGTAGGGTGCGTCGCCATCAACAATCCTCAAAAAAAAGCGACAATCTGATAGCGACGCACCTTATTCTTTGCAATAGGTCAACAAACAAATCCAACATTTCATGACGCTAAAAAAGCTTGCTACAATAAAAATATTGGGCTTGCTTATATGTTCATTGAACCTCCCAGGTGCGTCGCTATTTAGATTATCGGTATTTCTTAAAGATGGTGGATAGCGACACACCCTACGGAAGACTTGGCCCCATTGAACCTCCCAGGTGCGTCGCTATTTAGATTATCGGTATTTCTTAAAGATGGTAGATAGCGACACACCCTACGGAAGGCTATTTCGCATCCAGTTTATTGTCGCCCCTGCTTTTCATCAGACAAAGACTGCTGTTTTAGCAGTTTCTCCTCATGGTCTACAAGAGCTTTCTCTAACAGGAATGCTGCCAAATTGCTCGTCGATCGACCTTCTTGCTTTGCCCATTCCTCAAGGCGAGTATAAATTCCGTCTGCCAAATATGTTGATAAGCGTTTCGTCATCAGAGATTCACTATTTTCTGGTCTGGGTCGATCGTTAGTGTAATGTACGATAGCTTTGACGAGCAATTGCATAAATCTTTGAGGCAAAAAGAGGAAACCGCAGATTAACGCCGATGGACGCAGATGTCTTGCAAGATTTTTTGCGAATGCTGCAATTGCTCGCCTACTTAAGCCCTCATATCATGTCCGATCGATTGAGAGCAATAAGATGGGTTCGTAGTGCGGACTTCAGTCCGCTCCCCGGCTGCGGACTGAAGTCCGCACTACGAACCTTTTTTGTTATGGTAATCGACCGGACATGATATCGCTACAAAACCTAGCCATTTTTCTAGGTAGCATTCCCCCCATTTCTCCGATGCCACACCTGCCAGCAGGACAGCACAATTGATTTGAGATTGGAAATTTGAGATTGAAAGATTCCGAGTCCGATCGATTAATTTAAGGAGAAATATTCATGTCTTCACCTTCATCAGACTCCAGTCCCCTGGTGGCTTTGTCGAATAATTTAGCAGATGCTGTCGAAGAAGTAGGGCGCTTTGTCGTGGCAGTTCGCGGTCGATCGCGCTTTGCGGTAAGCGGCATTCACTGGCAGCCTGGAGTCATCGTAACAAGCGATCGGGCGATCAAACGCGAAAACGAAATTGCAGTCACCCTTCCAGACGGCAGCACGGCATCCTGCACCCTCGCAGGCCGCGATTCGAGTACCGATTTAGCTGTGCTCAAACTCCCGAATTCCCAGCTTCCCGTTCCCGAAATCGGCGATACATCTTCCCTGAGAGTGGGTAACATTGTGCTAGCCGTGGGCCGCAGTTCCGAAGGTGGCACGATCGCCAGTACCGGTTCTGTAAGCGCGATCGGCGGGCCCTGGCGGAATTGGTGCGGCGGCGCGATCGACCAATTCGTGCGCCTCGACCTCACTTTGTATCCCGGACTGGACGGCAGCGCCCTAGCAGACGCCTCTGGGCGGATCGCGGGCATCAACATCTCCGGGCCGCGCCACATGACGCTGACAATTCCTACTGCTACCGCCAACAAAGTAATCGAGCAATTACTGGAAAAAGGGCGAATCAAGCGCGGTTACTTGGGTTTGGGGATGCAGTCGGTGCTGTTGCCGATCGCACTCAAACAAGCTTTGAATTTGTCCCGCGACGGCGGCGTTATCGTTGTCAGCATTGAAGCCGGCGGCCCCGGCGATCGCGCGGGCATCTTGCTGGGCGACATTTTACTGGCCCTTGATGGCATTCCCGTCAGCGATACGGGCGACGTGCTGGCGGTGTTGGCGGGTTCCGGCGCGGGGCAGCCGATCGGCGTGCAGCTCATTCGCGGTGGCAATCTGCTCGAACTCTCACTTACAGTAGGCGATCGGCCTGGGAGCGATGATTGATAAGTAGAAGGAAGGAAGAAGGAAGAAGGAAGAAGGAAGAAGGAAGAAGGAAGGCTTTAGCTATCGTCCATAGAGAAGTCAGAACCAGTACACAGCAAGCTTTTTAGCGATCCGTATTTTACGCTTAATTAGGTTGATTTACTTATGACACGGGAAAATTTTACTCTTGCCAACGGGCGAACAGCCGCCATTGCCACCGCAGGAGCGGCGCGCCCGCCGATTGGGAAGGAGATTTCAGGAGAATTAGCGCTGTTGGGCGAACAACTGCGACATTCTAGCGTGCGAGTACAAACTCGGCATTCTGGCGCTGGATCGGGGGTGATTTGGGATTCAGACGGCTCGATCGTCACTAACGCCCACGTAGCACAAAGTGAGAAAAATACTGTGGAACTTTGGGACGGGCGGGTATTTGAGGCGGTGCGGACTGCGATCGATCGCGATCGAGATTTAGCTCTGCTGAAAATTGCAGCCCGCGATTTGCCAGCAGCCGCGATCGGCAATTCGGACAATTTGCGCGTTGGTGAATTAGTGCTGGCGATCGGCAATCCTTTAGGCATTCCCGGCGCCCTGACAACTGGAATCATCCACTCTGCCAACCACACAGCGCCTCTGCTTGGACGGCACCAGCGAGGCTCGATTTTCGGCAAAAACTGGCTGATTGCTGACATCAAGCTCGCACCGGGCAATTCCGGGGGCTTGCTGGCAAACGCTCGCGGCGAAGTTGTCGGCATCAACACTGCGATCGCGAACGGTTTGGGATTGGCGGTACCGGCTAGGGAAGTAGAGCGTTTTCTGCGCGCAAGTGCGACGGAACCCGTGCGTCTGGGGGCTACCATGCGATCGGTGCCTGTTTTGTGGGGAAACAGGCAGATTTTAGGCTTGTTGGTATTGGATGTAGCCTTTGGCAGCTTGGCGATGGCTGCCCGATTGCAGCCGGGGGACGTGCTAATTAGCGTTTTGGGTCAGTTTTTGGGTTCTCCTGACGATTTAGCAAGGATTTTATGGAACGCCAAACCGGGCGATCGCTTGTCGGTTGAGTTTGTGCGATCGGGAAAACTGTTTTACAGTGAAGCAGTTGCAGGCGAAAGCAGGGGATTTTTCCGATGAGGGAAAGCAGCGAGATCTCAGTTGCGATCGCTGCCGCTAATGCTATTATCCGCGTCGGGCTCGAAAGCATTGTTCGCGCCCGCCCGACGCTGGAAATAGTTGGCATTGCGTCGGGAGAAGAGGCTTTAGTCGATCGCGTGCAGGAGTCGCAGCCGGATGCTGTGCTCTTGGATGCGGGGGCAATTGATGAGCTTTCTGCTGAGGAAGCGGTGTGGGAGAAGTTGTTTGCTGTCAGCGATGCCAATGCGATCGCGATCGTGCTGTTAACAGACAATTTCGATCGCGATCGGGTGGCGGAGGCACTTGCCGGCGGCGTGCGGGGGATTTTGCCGCGATCGGCTACTGGCGAAGAGATTGCGAGCGCGATCGAAGCAGCAGCAGCCGGGTTAATTGTGCTGCACCCGGATGTTTTAGATGCGTTATTGCCGATCGAGCCTGCTATTTCCCGCACTGTTCCTGCGGTGCCTTTGCAGGCTTTGAGTCCGCGAGAAATTGAAGTTTTGCGGATGTTAGCTGAAGGTTATGGCAATAAAAATATTGCCAAGAAATTGAATATTTCCGAACATACGGTGAAGTTTCACGTCTCGTCAATTTTTCAGAAGCTCAACGTTGCAACGCGAACAGAAGCTGTTACTGTCGGTGCCAGAATGGGTTTAATTATGCTGTGATACGAAGTTGGATTTGCGATCGAGCGAGTTTGATTCGCCGATGGTCGATCGATATGAGGCGGTGAATGCTTTTCTGGGATTGACCTAGAACAGAACTCATACGTCTACTTGCTTTTCAATAGACGAACGAGTATCATGATATAAGAAGTATACTGGTCTCAAATCTTTCCCATACAGCATAAAAGTCTTCTTTATGGAGCCTGTTTCGTATGATATCAACCACTGAAAATTCAATAAAAGCATTGCTATCGACCAGTGATGAGATGATGCTGGGCGAAATAAATTTCGTCAAATCCACCTTGGAAAAACTCTTTGAATCTGATGAAGTGCAAATCTCCAAAAAAGAAATATTGAATGTTTTGCTGAGACTTTTTGATTTTTTAGAACGGATGAGAGAAGCAAAAACTTTTCTGCAAAAATTTGATATTTATTATCATCAATTATACAAGCCTTTTGTCACCGAAATTATCCAAACAAAATACAGCGATTTTTTAACAAATGATAGTCGCCAAAAACTTGAAGCTCATGAAAAATACATGGAGGGCGTGAGGAAATTATTAATAGCTCTTGGTATTATATCGATCGCACTTGAAGAAGAAGATAAAGAACGCCAATATGAATCGCTATACACGGGTATATCGGAAATATCAGAGATATTAGAAAAATATATTCTCTACTTTCCACAAAACTTGATAGATGCCATTGAAAATATAGCATTGGCATTTTTAAAAGATCCCAATATCAAGCCGGATCGAGACAATCAAAATGACACTATTTTTTCATGTTTAGTTGGATTAAAAAATACTGCTAGAGCAGTATTATGGCAAATCGAAGAACAACGAACCAAGGAAAAATCCAGTTTGAGCAACTCTCCTGCGAATCAAATCTTTACTCGCGAAATGCAAATTCAGAAGAACCAACCTGCAATGGATTGGGCAAAGTCACGACTCGACAAAATAGAAAGTATTGCCAAAGACAAAGGATGGAGCTTAGAGTGATTGTAATTTTAGACTCTAACATTCTGGCTTTGCTGGTTGTGCCTATTGATGATAAATTGTCTGAAGATGAGAAGCTGGGTAAGGAGATTTATCAATGCACGGAATGGTTTTATCGACTATTGTCGAAAGGTGCCTACGTCACTTCTTCCGATCTATGCGATTATGAAATTAGACGCGAATTAATTCGTATTAAAAGCAAAAGCGTTCAAGAGTTAGACAAACTGAGAGACTTAATAGAATTTCGTAAAGTCACTTTTGCTGTACTAGAAAAGGCTGCGGAACTATGGGCTGAAGCAAGAACTATGAGCCAATCTAATAAAGTTAAGGATAATATTGATGTAGACTGTATTCTGGCTGCTCACTGGTTTCTGCTAAAAGAGGAATACCCGGCTCGTCAAGTCATTATTGCAACTAAAAATATTAAAGATTTTCAAGGTGTTACTGATTGTTCCATTTGGCAAAACATCACTTATTTATAGTAATTTACGAGTTCGAGCGAGTTTGATTAGCCGATGGCATACCAATACGATGCGGTGAAGAATTTTATGCGAGCGAGCTTAGAGTGATTGTAATTTTAGACTCTAACATTCTAACTTTACTGATTGCGCCTCTCGATCAGAAATTATCTGAAGATGAGAAGATTGGCAAGGAGATTTATCAATTAATTCAGGACGCGATCGCTCTTAAATGCTAAAATTAGAGCGATCGCTCTTAAATAATTTTGCTTTCCCGAAGCTAGGCGATCGCATATCCAGTATGCTGTCGTACTTGGGGAGGATGAAAAGCGAGGACAATCCGATCTTTAGGAACTCCAGCAGCTACAAGTTCATCGGTAATACTATCTTCAATTCCATCATAGTGAATCCAGATTTTGTCACCGATAATCTGGACGTGGGCGACACAACCATGTACGCGCTTGTTGCGATCCCATCCTTCATCGAATAGTAGAAAATGCGTGCGCTCTCGATCCACTATAACGTATTGTTTGATGTCACCGTGACTGTAAGGTATGGCAGCATGATCTTTGAGAATTTTCTCAACAGTATCTTGATAAAATGTTAGGTTATCCATTGAATAATCTCCTCAGTATCTGGATCGAAAATAATCATTCTCAGGTTCTTTTTCCGAATTACGCGCTGACCGATTTTTTCGGAAAAAAACCTTCAAAAATTGTGTTTCTAACAGCTAGATAAAGAACTATTTATGGCTCTTCATCCTCCATAATCAGCAAGTAAAGCTCGTATTGACCGAGTGCTTTTTCTAACTCGCTGATCGGTGATGGATCATCGCCCAGTCATCAAGGAGATATTTAACCCGGATTTAGTATCAATCCCAAGATTGCAATTGTACAACCCAATGCTGCACAAAAGCAGCAATACGATCGCGCCGAGTCTCAAAAGTAGCAGCAATCCAGATAAACACAATCCCAAAAGCCAAGCCGATCGCCCATTTAATCAGCGGATAGTCAAAAATCAGCACCACCAACTGATAGAAAACATTAATTAAGAAAATTCCTGTCCCCACAAACAAAAACGCCCGCACTCGCAGCGCCAAACCCGCTGCAATCGCCACCAAACTAACAGATCCCGCTACTAAACCGTGGCTTTGCTGAGTCAAAAGAGGTATCCCGCAAATCAGCGTTGTGGCGAGCATTCGCAGATTGTGACGCAGGTTTTTTTGTGCTGGTAGTTGCAGGGCGCGATCGCACTGAGCAACGTAAAGGAAAGAAAGCCCCAAAGGAGTAAAATACCATTCCGGCTGAGTCAGTCCGATTTGTCCAAACCACCGCAGCAATATCCAGTCAATTATCGCCACACTCACGTAGGTAAAACGGACTTCGCGCTTTTCCCAAGCCAGGAAAACATAGAAGGCGGCAGCTATCAGCAAGCTAATCGGATAAAACTTAGCCGGAGATTCCAGAATAGCAACTAGGGGAATCAGGGAAGCAATTATCTGCCAAGGTTTTTTTGACCAACCCCAGTTATCCCAAGGTAAGATGTAAAGGAAATAGGCAAATAGAGAAGCAAAGGCAACTTTCCAAGGTGCTAAGGGCCCGGAAATGTATTTGACTAAAGGCGTATTGATCCAATAAAGCCGGATGCCAAAGGCTTCTAGCCAACCCAGGTAGATCCAAATCTGTCCCCATTGGCGATCGAGATTATTTCGCCCCTGCAAGAAAGCGTATTGCACTAATAGAGCACCAGTGACTAATCCTAGATTTAAGGCTGATTTAAGATCGTAGCCAGAAGCTGAAATCAGCAGCACACTGCTCAAAACCCAGTGCAGGTGAGCGAATATTTTTAATTGGGCATTGGTTAAATGCAAATAGCTGCTCAGCCAAGGAGATAAGATGCGATAGATATAGGTTAAAGTTGTGCCGAGAGTTGCTAGCACAATTAAGCCGTCGCCAAAAGCTCCTCCTGGTGTTTGGGAAAGTTGATATAGTAGGGATTCATAAGCGGAAGCTGAGACGCCAATTAATCCCAAATAAACCAAAGGTTTAAATTCTTGCTCCCGCCTACCAATGCCGATCGCAATTAAAGACGCACCCAACGAGATTAAACCGGTGCTGTTGGTAAAGGCGTGCGATCGCAAAATCAAGCCCAATACCCCGTAAAGTAGAGGTATCACGTGAATGCTGGGTAAAATTTGGCGGTAATCGGGGTTGCGGCGCCGCCACCAATCGCCCAACAATTGCGCAAATAAGCCGATCGCAATATTCGCCACTGCTAAATTAATCGTATTGCGTCCAATAAAGCTCAAACCGACTGCTGTGAGTAACTCCAAACTCCAAGCCAAGGCATAAATTGCCAGAGGCGAAAGTTGGCCCAAACTTCGGAAAACAATTGCAGCCATGATTACCAAAGTAGCAGCCAACACTTGAGTAGAGGCTGGTAAACTCAAGGTACTGCCTGCATCGTAGAGTTGAAAGGAATAAAGAGTGATGTTTGTCAACAGCAAGCTGGTGAGTAAGATTGCCCAACCATCCAAAGCTCGATCGTAAATTTCAGCTAAGGTCGAAGGTTCAGGCAAGCTGCTATAATAACGAACAATCGTGCTGCGAAGCAACCAGAGACACAAAAGTGCGATCGCCCCAGCAATTGCCCAAGCCCAACCAGACAAAAAGCCTAATTGTAGAAGAGCTGCGGCGGCGAAGCTCAAGCCAAACCCGACTCCAATTGCAGCCGCTGGTAGCTCAACTAAATAGTAAGTATTGACGAACATTAATACTGTGGCAAAACCCAAGCCCATTAATCGGTATCCCGGAAAAATCACAATCAGCAATTGTGCGAAGATTAGGGCAATCGCACTCAAGGTACTGGCGACTTGTTTGTGAGGAACCTCAGTATATTTAGCAACAGCAGTCAAAGCCAAAGGCGCCGCCAACCAAAGCAAACTCCACTGAGGGCGATCGGCGGCAGTACCCGTACTTAAATAATTTTCTAACAAGATAAAGCTGAATCCTGCTAATCCTAAGCCCATATACCAGGAAGTTTGGAACCATGCAGGATGCCAACGGCAAAACGCAGAACTTTCTCTGGTATTTGCCGCTTTCATCCAGACAAAAAATCCCCATTCAGCCGCCATGAAAATTAATAAAATTTCCGCCCAAATATTGGGTGTCTGGTTGGGAAAAAACAAGTCTATTCCCGAAGCGCTCGCGCCCAAACCAATAATGTGAGTCAGGTAAACCCAAATTGCCGGATTTCGCTTTTCCTCAACAGCAGAATCAGCCCTCGCAACTCGCCGGGAATTCTCCGGAATTACGTATTTCCAAGCAATCCAAGCTAAAGTTAAAGTAGAGACTAATAAATTGAGCGCTCGCCAAAACGGATTGACTAAACTAATAATAGTTAAAACACTGCCCAAACCCAGAGCAAGATTTTCGGCAAAATGGGCAAGTGGAAACTTTCGTTTGCGGTAGAGCCACTGCGCCGCACTTACCGTTAAAATTAAATAAGGCAACAGCAGAACGCCCCAAAAAGCCCAAGGAGTTTCCTGAGAGTTGGTAAGCTGAGTTAAAAATGCAACAAATTGTGTTTGAATCCCTAAAGGAACCACTCGCCAAACCAGCCAAATGCTCTGAAGTCCCACGGCGAAAAGCATTAGCAAATCAAGCTTTTGCCAAAACCGCACTAAGCGGTTATAAAAAAACCAAACAGCCAAGGCGCTAACTGCGATCGCCTGTAGGGGAATTTCGCGGAAACAAACCAGCCACCCCAAGCCCAACAAAGCCCCTCCGGCTAATTGCCAGTTAAAACAGTTGGTGGGATTTTGCTGGTTCGATATATTGTTTCTAATAGTCCCAGATGCGAGGGGCGGCGGCCAATCCAGCCACGCTAAAAGCACGCCGCAAATTCCCAAAGCTAAACCCATTTCATGGATATTTACATCCTTGACAAATATCGCCCGACCCAGTAAAATCCCTAAAGAATAAGCTACTAAAGCCGCTTTTTTGTAAGTCAGAAAATCTCGGCTAAAACTGAAAGCAGCAGCGATAGTTTCGCTGTCTCCCCCGCGTGTGATAGATTGCAACCGTTGTTGCTGAACTTGATAAACGGTAGCAGCAGCAGTTCCCACGGTACCCAAATAAACCGCAGCCAGGGCAAAGCCTCCAAATGCCCAACCCCAGTGCAAATAACTCAATCCCAAGTGATTTAGGGCGATCGAGTGAGTTACATTTTTACCCCACAAACTTTGATACTGATCTTTGATAATCCCGCGCGTTATCCAAGTCAAAATAACAGCAGCGGCGATTGCTACCGCCCAATTTTGGGGATATTGCCACAATCCAAAGGTATCCATCGCCCAAAAATTTATCGGCACTAGCAACAGCGTCACTTCTTGCAAAGTTTGAGCAGTCAATTGCAAATTAGCCTGTTTTTTTGCCCAACTGCTAATCGCCCAAAAAGTTAAAGTATAAGCTAATAAAACTCCGTATTGTCCGGCAGCCGGAAATCTTTCCCACTGACTCGCAGCTAAGACTCCTGAGGAGACAACTACCATGAACACTCCTAAAAATAACAGCCACACGACGCTTATTTCGGCTATTAGCGACTGCAAAATCTGACTGATCAAAGTTGGGGTTTGAGGGGTTTCTGCCCGCTCCACAACGTTTTTTGCGGTGCTACGTAATGCTTTTTGTGTTGAGAAAGCAGGTACTTTTGGTTCGGGAATAGGATCTCGCGGGCGATCGTCAATTTCAGAAACGGCTACAGCGGGCTCGGGAAGCGGGCAGACTAAATGCTGTCGGCACAATTGCTCAACCTCAGCGGGCGAAATCAAACCCAGGCGCAGCCACGCATCTAAACCTGTCAGCAACTCAGGATGTGACGCTAAGATGCTGAATTCTATTTTGCTCGATCGACCTTTGGGAGACGACATCGGCTTAAACTGCTACTAGCTACATTCCAGCTATAGCCTACTTTACAGTCGATCGAACCTCCCCACATTCCGCCCTAACAATTGGCACAATGAGTATTTATTACTAGAAAAGTGACTGGGGCGATCGTACTACTTTTATCTATTTTGAGATGGTTGGCGTTAAAAGTGCGATCGGGCTTTCGATGCCATCACCTCGATCTACCTGGGAGATATTTGGCATTTCACTAAGGAATGAAAATTTAATAATTGTTGCTTGTTTGCTTGTTACCAGGCTCTGCCTGGTAACGTAGATCCGGAGGCTCTGCCTCCTTTTAGCTCGCAACCGAGAGGAGAGAAGACTGTAGGAGGTGCTTAAGTTATTAAATTTTCGATCCTAACCTCAGTTTTCCTCAGGAGCGATCGATTACCCTGCTAATCAACCTCATATTTCCTCAGGAATTATCATGATAATTCTTATTACCTAGTGAGCAATAATACTTGTAATCAACTTGTTTACTTATTTTATATTTAGAATTGTAAATAAATCGTTAAAGCGTAATTTTAGTGTTTATATTTAACTCACATAAATCGACGGAATTAATTATTGTCAGCGAGTGCAGAGCTATACACTGCAATGGAAATAGGACTTACTGGAGGTCAGCAACCGGGTTTTTTAACGAAAATCTTTCGGTGTATTCCTGAGATAAGGTGAAACACCAAGTTTCTTTGGTCTTGATACGTAATTCCCCTGAAATAGGTTTGATTTTTCAAACCTGAGAGGGCTTTTATTTCAATTTTTGATGATTGTATCCGCTAATTCTTGTTTTGTTTTTCACAAAGAGCAGGTGTGTTATGCCAACCAAATTAATCAGTAAGGTATCCGCAAGAGCGATCGCATTTATCGACAGCCAAGTCGAAGATTATCAAAGCCTGATCGCAGGCGTTACACCGGGAACCGAAGCAATAGTGATCGACTCCCGCGCCGATGGAGTCGCGCAAATCACCCAAGTATTAACAAATCGCACCAAAATTGACAGCATTCACATAGTTTCTCACGGAAGTCCCGGCTGCTTGCAACTAGGCAAAACTCAACTGTGCAGCCACAACTTAGAAACTTACCGCAAACAATTGCGACAATGGCGGCACGCTTTAAATCTTTATGCAGACATCCTGATTTACGGTTGCAACGTAGCAGCAGAAACCGGATCGGACAGCATTAACTCAGCAGCCAATTCCAGCAGCGAATTAGACTCTTTTGAAACAAGTGCAGATAGCGCCCACTTACTCCAGCGGATTGCCGCACTAACGGGAGCAAATATTGCCGCATCTGCCAATCTCACCGGCAGTGCAGCCCAAGGTGGCGACTGGGAATTAGAATACAAAACCGGAGATATTTCTGCCTCTTTAGCATTCAATCCCGAAACTATAGCCACTTACAATCATGTCCTCAGCAACTATGTCCTCTACGACGGCATCACAAATTATTCTTTCATTGGCTCTTTTACTGGTACCTATTATGGTAGTGGCATAGGGGTATTTGGAGTGCCTGAAAACGCTCCTCTTGGAACAGAACCAAAAAAGATCATCAAGCTTAATTACGTACAAACACCATACCCCGGTATTACACAACCTCCTACTTTAAACACTGGTGCATTTTCACCAAATATTAGCATCAATACTGCCAGCATCTCAGGAGGAAATACAGGCATTGCAGGATATTCCGGTGAAGGTATACTGCTACCGCCTCCTCCATCTCTACCACCCTACGATCCAAACAATCCAAATATAGGAAATGTTTCACAACCAGGAAAACTCGATCGCTCTAAAGGTTATACCCTATTCTTTAACGTGGCGATTACCGCAGAAACAAGCGAGCCAAATCGATCGGGTTTCAGCGTCATTGCCCCTGGTGTAGAATTGGGTTTTAAATCCACAGAAATTTTTGCTCAATCAACCCCTACTACCAATAACTTTGTCCCTGTTGAAAAGGCAACACTTCCTGCGGGATTTAATCTTGCTTCATTTAACAAGTACGCACTGATTGTCAAAGATAACAAGTACAAACTTTTTGTTAATGATTCCTCAACTCCAATTTTGACAGGACCACTGCGTGACTACTTATTCCAGCCCGCAGCGATTTCTCCTAATTTCAATCCCTACATAGATTCTAACCAATACGCATCAGTATTTTTAGGAGATAGTTCCGATCGGGGAAGCTCTACGTTTCGTCTCGGCAAAGTCTCTGTTGCAAATGATGGACCCGTAATCACGCAACCGGACAGAGCAGCTATTAGTGTTACTACTGAGCAGGGTATCAATAATAATCCATATACCAATATTAATCCGCGCAGTGTCACAATTAACGTTTTGGCAAACGATACAGGCGGTGTGAAATCTCTGAAAGTCAAAAATGTGTATCGAGACGTGCCAGCGTATGGCTATATTCCTCCAGCAAATCCAGATAACGACGGTTCTTTTACACTAACCCAAAACTACCCTAATAAAGCTACTATTAGTGACTGGATTTATGTGGTAGGCAAATTCACTGAGATTGGCGGCCAACCCCGCAATAACATTGCTCGATTGAATAGTGACGGGACGCTAGATGCGACTTTCAATCCCAATGCTACACCAGATCCCAATCTCAATCCTCCCAGTGATTACAACCCCGAGCCAACCCCTGTAGTTAGCGCGATCGCGATCGGTGATGACGGCAACCCAATTGTTAGCGGCCGTTTCACCAACATTGGCGGACTCGATCGCAATAATGTAGCCCGGTTGAATGCTACCGATGGTAAAGCAGATCCAACATTTAACTCTAGCAACCCTAACAACTCTTATGGAACAAGCGATAGCTCTGGTCCTTACTCTCGGCTCGCAATCGATCTTAATGGCAACTTAATAAATAGTACCTTTTATGGCTATTCTAGCAATAATGTTATTGCTCGTTTAAATGGCTTAAACGGTTTGATCGATCCCTCTTTTAGCAGCCACAATTATCAAGGATTTGACTTTCAGTCGATAGCGATCGATGCTAATAATAACCCAGTAATAGCGGGTAGATTCACCGATATCGGGGGCCAACCGCGCAACAATATTGCTCGGTTGAATAGTGGCGATGGTACGGTAGACACAACTTTCAACCCCAACATCGTTACGGTGGGAAATTCAACTAACTCAACAGTTAATCGACTCGCCATTGATACCAATGGCAAATTATTAGTCAATGGGATATTCAATAATATAGGCGGACAGCCGATCAACTTTTCTCCGATCCGATTGAATAGCAACGGCACTTTAGATCCTACTTTCACTTCCCAAGTTATTAATGGCATTAATATTCAAAACTCTCAGATCGCCCTTGACAGCAATGGCAAGCTATTACTAGCGAAGGAGAATAAGATTGTCAGGTTGAACAATGACGGTACGGAAGATCCGACTTTTAGCTACAATTACTTGCCCGCAAATTATAACGCAGTACCGATCGCGATCGATAGCAAAAACAACGTCATAGCAGCCAGACAAACTATTGGTTTCTATACCGATCAATTGCCATCCAGTAATATCATTAGGATTTTGGGATCGAATAATAATAGCAACTATGGCTATGCTTTCTATAACGATCCCTTTAACAATCCCAATTCCAACAATATTAATGGTTCTGTCTCGGATATTAAGATTGACCCCAAACGTACCATCACCTATACTCCCCAACCCGGTTTTAACGGTCTTGACTTCTTTTATTACAACGCGACTGACGGCTACAGCAACTCCAACGACTACCAACTTGACCCAAATACTGACTACTATCAATGGCAGCAGCAGAACAAAAGAAATCGAGTCACCGTCCTCGTCAACGACTCTCCAGTGTTGGATAATTCGGGTGCACCTTATTTAACCAACATTCTCCCCAACGACGCAAATAATACAGGCACATTAATCTCAGAACTAATCGATCGACTCGGCGGCACAAAAATCACCGATCCCAATGATGCCATTTCCCCCCGTCCTCGCGGCATTGCGATTACAGATTTAGACACAACCAATGGTCGCTGGCAGTATACCACAAACGGTACAAGCTGGACTGATTTTGCTTTCACTGCTCAGGGAGTTGATCGCAATCCACTTTTATTGCCATCCAACGCCACCACTCGCATTCGCTTTATTCCCAATAACGGCTACATTGGTAATATTAGTAATGCTATTACCTTCCGTGCCTGGGATCAAATTAGCACATTAGATCGATCGGGCGATATCATAAACCCCTCCAGCTACTATGGTAGCCCAGCGAATATTGATATTGCCAAAGACTTAGAAATTAACGGTGTTTCAAGTCCTTTCAGCAGTGCGGTAGAAACAGCCAGCATCACCATTACCAACGCACCAATTATTACCAATATCAGCTCAACCGAAGCCAACGGTACTTACGGTGTTGGTAAAGTTATTCCCATTACGGTAAGACTCTCAGAAGCAGTCACAGTTACCGGAACCCCACAGCTTACCTTAGAAACCGGAATCACCGACGCAGTTGTAAATTATGTCAGCGGCAGCGGCAGCGACACCCTGACATTTAATTACACAGTCGCAGCCGGAAATAACAGTCCCGATTTAGACTACGCCTCAGCAACTGCCCTCACTCTCAGCGGCGGTACCATCCAAAATGTCAAAAACGATCTTGCTGTATTGACTTTACCAAGTCCCGGTACAGCAAACTCCTTGGGTGCCAATAAAGCAATAGTAATTGACAGCATTGCTCCCACTGTTACTATTAATCAACCTACAACCCAACTCGATCCAAGCGGCAACTCAAGCATCATTTTTGCAGTTACATTCAGCGAACCAGTAACAGGTTTTGATGCCTCAGATATTAGCTTCACAGGGAGTACAGCAGCGGGAACTTTAACAGCTAACATATCCGGCACTGGCCCTACTTACACCCTAGGTGTCAGTGGCATGACAGGCGACGGCAATATTGTTGCCAGCATCAATGCTAATGCAGTCACAGATTTAGCAGGTAATTCCAATACCGCCAGCACAAGTACAGACAATACTGTGACTTACAGAAGTGCATTACCACCGACACCAATTCCTGTAGTAACGTCGCCGACACCAATTCCT
>NZ_JAUBUN010000021.1:41334-65964 GCF_036702665.1 Microcoleus sp. Aus8_D2 | reverse complement strand
GTAGTAACTCCGACACCAATTCCTGTAGTAACTCCGACACCAATTCCTGTAGTAACTCCGACACCAATTCCTGTAGTAACTCCGACACCAATTCCTGTAGTCACGCCAACGCCAATTCCTGTAGTAACTCCGACACCAATTCCTGTAGTAACTCCGACACCAATTCCTGTAGTCACGCCGACACCAATTCCTGTAGTAACTCCGACACCAATTCCTACAGATATGACATCACCAACTCCTGTATCACCGACACCAATTCCTGTAGTCACGCCAACACCAACTCCTGTATCACCGACGCCAATTCCTACAGATATCACAGCACCAACTCCTGTATCACCGACGCCAATTCCTGTATTACCGCCGACGCCAATTCCTGTATTACCGACGCCAACACCAATCTCAAACAACATCAACCACCCGCCTGTACTCAATTACGGCTTCAGTACCACCCCGTGGCATTACGCATTCCTAAAAACCAGCAATTCATCGCAGTTTGAATACACTTTCCCGCAGAATACCTTCACAGATTCCGATCCTGGAGATACTCTCACTTATTCAGCTACTTTGATAGACGGAAGTCCCCTGCCGAGTTGGCTAAATTTCAACCCAAATACTCGCACTCTCAGCGGCAAAAGTCCGACAATTCAAAGTCTCAAAATTAAGTTGACAGCAACAGACAAAGCTGGTGCAAGTGCGAGCGACACTCAGGGAATGCTGATAACAGTTAGCTGTAGTGGTGTGGTGATTGACGGTTACATTTCTGGCTCAACTCTCTTCTTTGACGCTAATAAGAATAACGTCCTTGATGCCAACGAACCCTTTACTACTACTGACGGCAATGGTGGTTTTGAATTAGAAATTCCCTTCGATAAGTTTGACACTAACAAAAACGGTCAAATCGATCCAGAAGAAGGCAATATCGCTGCTGTTGGTGGCTTCGATACTGCCACTGGTTTGCCTTTGGAAACACCTGTATCTGCACCTCCCGATGCTACGGTAGTCACGCTGTTGACGACTTTGGTGGCAGATTTGATGCAGCAGGGAATTCCCCGAAATGAAGCGGAATCCAAAGTCAAAGCTGCTTTTGCGATTCCAGCAAGTGTCGATCTGACAGATTTAGATCCAATTGTTGCTACCAAAAACAATCAACAGGGCGGCGTGGAAACTTTGGCAGCAATGGTAAAAGTGCAAAACTTGATTACCCAAACTGCCACCTTTATTGACGGTATTTCCACCGCTGGTTATCCAGCCATTAATCAAGCTGTCGTCAGTGCCATTACCAGTCAAATTAAATCCGGTACTAAGTTGGATTTAACTAATCCCGCACAGTTGTCAGCAATTATCCAGCAAGCTGTTACCAATACCAAACAGTTTGACTCGAATCTCAACAGCCAAAAATTACTCTCAATTGCCCCGCAAGTTGCCCAGGTAATGGCTGAGGCGAATCAAAAGGTCGATCGAGCTATTTCAAGCTTTTTGCCAAATTCGATTCCTACCGAGGTGGCGCGCGTCCAAAAAGTCGCACTCAGCGAGACTGCAATAGACTTGAAACGGGCTGCTGCGGGCATCAAATCCATTTCTGATGTGGTTGCTGAAAATACTGGTAGTGCTTTAGATGCCAAGATTCAAGGCACTGCGGCACCGGCTTTACCTGCTACTCCGATCGCAAGTGGCGATATCGTACCCATCAGCAATTCTATCAATTCGGCTGTGGGTACGAATGGAGATGATACGATTATTGGCAGTAGTGGTAACGATTTCATCAGCGGGAAACGGGGCAATGATTCCCTTGACGGCAGCATCGGTGACGACACCATTTACGGCGGCAAGGGCAGCGATACTGTCATTGGCGGTAACGGTGAAGATATCTTGTTTGGCGATCGGGGATCTGACAGTCTCATCGGCGGTGACGGCAATGATACCCTTTACGGTGGCAAAGGCAATGATACCCTAATTGGTGGCTTAGGGAATAATAGTTTAATTGGAGGTGCGGGTAGCGATTACTTTGTACTATCTGCCAATTCTGCGATCGATACAATTGTCGATTTTGAGGATGGAAAAGATTTGATTTTCCTAACTAATGGCTTGACTTTTGCACAATTAGATGTTAATCAAAGTAATGATGCAACTTTGATTAAGTTAGTCTCTAGCGGGCAGGTTTTAGCTTCCTTAACTGGGATTTCTGCTAACACTATTAGTGCCACAGATTTTGGGTTTTAAAGCAGTAGCCGGAATATCTAGGTGTACTGTAGGGTGCGTCGCTATCGAAAATCTCAACCAAAATCGAAAATTCCACAGCGACGCACCTTACCCAACTACTAGCTACAAACTGTGCTCTAATTTGGCAGAGAGTTCAGCAAAGTTTCCACACTAGCATTGTGGTCTATGAAGGAGAACAAATGTTTGAAGAGGAGTTTTCCCTCTGCATCCAAAACAAACTGAGCTGGCAAGGGAGCACCCAAAGCCTGACCCGTTTCATAAGCCCGAAACACTCTTACGCTTGGATCGGACAGCAGGGGCATTTTCAAGCCTAAATCTCTAACCACAATTTGGCTTTGGCGATCGTCGGTGCTTGTTACCATCAATAATTCTATATTGCGATCGGCAAACTGTTCCCACTTTTCATTCAAGGCTTTAATGTGAGGAAAACAGAAAGGGCAATATTGCTTTTCAGTAAAAATTCGAGTAAAAGCCAGAACCACCGGTCGATCGCCCCGATAATTCGACAGGCGCACTAATTTGCCATTATTAATATCCGGCAATTCAAAATCAGGCGTCATCTGTCCCAGCTTCAGAACATTAGTGGCGGGAACAGGCAATAAATTTTGGAAAAACCGCTGATTTAACAACCCGCTAAAATCAGTAGAAGTCAGCATATTTCCTAATTTGGGAATGGGGAATGGGGAATTGGGCATTGGTCAATGGGTATTGGGCATTGCACCGAAAGTTTCGAGGGCGGGCACTCACAGGCGCCGCCCCTACAACTCAAAACGATCGAGTTAGACAGCAGCAAAGAATACCTTAGACTTAACCGGATCGGGTGTCATGGTTTTGTCACCGGGCTGCCAGCCGGCGGGACAAACTTCATCGGGGTGAGACTGAACGTGTTGGATAGCTTGCAGAGTGCGGAGAGTTTCGTCTACGTTGCGGCCGAAGGCAAGGTTGTTGATAGTAGAGTGTTGGATGATGCCTTCTTTGTCGATGATGAACAGACCTCTGAGGGCAATGCCTGCTTCTGGGTCAAGGACGTTGTAGTCGGAACTGATGGTTTTTTTGAGGTCAGCTACTAACGGATAGTTGAGGTCGCCGACACCGCCTGATTTGCGGTCTGTTTGTATCCAAGCGAGGTGAGAGAATTCGCTGTCAACTGATACGCCGAGGATTTCGGTATCGATGTTTTTGAAGTCCTCATGGCGATCGCTAAATGCTGTAATCTCAGTCGGGCATACAAAGGTGAAGTCCAAGGGGTAGAAGAACAGGACTACATACTTTTTGCCTTTATAGTCTGACAGTTTAACTGTCTTGAATTCCTGATCCACTACGGCTGTTGCTGCGAAATCGGGTGCAGCTTGACCAACCCGGAGGCATTCACTCGTCATAGATTTTGTTTCCTTTTTTACGAACTGTTACAAATATATCATAGTCATAACGACTACAAGTATCTTCTCGCCAATTCAAAAAAACACGCTCTCAAAATTGAGAGCGCGATTTTTGGATCAAACTATGGCTCAGGCGGGATTTGAACCTGCGACCTTGGGCTTATGAGTCCCCTGCGCTAACCACTGCGCCACTGAGCCAAACTTACTTCACGATTTACTATCGTAGCACGGTAAGGCGAGCTATGTCTCGATTTATAACAACAGAATTTCTAATAACCTTTCATAAAAGTTATGAGTTTTGGTAATCATTCAAAACCCATAACTTCCGACCAGTCGTTACCGAGAAGCGCTGGAGGTATCGTCAGGCAGAAAAGCCATTGGATTGACAGCACCCTGTCCGGCGGGATGGACTTCAAAGTGCAAGTGCGGCCCGGTACTGAAGCCGGTGCTGCCCATTTCTGAAATCTGTTCACCTCGCTCGACCTTCTGACCCTTTTGCACCAAAATTCGGCTGTTGTGGGCGTAGACCGTCTCTGAGCCGTCTGCATGGGTAATTTCCACCAGATAGCCGTAGCCCCCGTCGTTCCATTCTGCATAGGTAACCACCCCGCTGTCGGCGGCCATAATTGGCGTACCGATCGGCCCTGCAATATCAATTCCCTTGTGCATCCGTCCCCAGCGCCAGCCGTAGCCAGAAGTGAGAACGCCCTTAGCCGGCCAAATAAACCCGTTAGCCGACTGCTGTTGGCCACCGTTAGGCAGATAAGTATCAGCGCCCGAAAGCGGGGGCAGTTCTGGAGAAACCATGCGTCCTAAAGACGGGTTGCTCAGGGGGTCGTAACCCTCAGAGCCCAAAGGAGCAGTTGCCACCACAGGCTGCTCACCAGCACTTGTCGGCGTCAGGTTAATCGGTTGCAGTTCGGCGGCGCGAGCTGGGTCAAAACGCTCTTGCTGCTGCTTCTGAACTTGCTGGGACCACGCTCTCGACGGCGGTCTGCTGAGTTCATTCTGCACCGCCCCAGCGTACTCGGGGGTGTAGAGGTCGGGATTGACACTTGGGATCTCGTCAGACGGGTTGCCCGAGGCGACTTGCGTCTCCTGCGCGTCAGTTGGAGCCAGGGAAACCGCATTGGCCCCGATCGAATTGCGCTCGGCGCGATATTCCTCTCGCAGCCTGACAACTTCTGCCCTCAAGCGTTCGGAATAAGGGTTGAGAGCGGTAGCGGTGGGTAGACCCTCCGAATTCGACTCTGGTAAAGCGCTAGTTGGAGCGGCATTTAAACCCTGGGCGCTAGCATTTGGCACGTAGCTGACCGGCTGCGGGTATGCAACAGCGATGGTGGTAGCAGTTGCACTTGCTGGCTCTGGCAGGGCACTGGTGTCAACGGCACCTGTAAATGTTGGTTCGCCTTGAAGCTCCAGCTTTCTGGTGTCGCTAATGGTTTGAGAAACTTGAGTTAGCGGAATGCTGTTAATTTTGGGAACCATCGGGGCTGAAATATTGTTCAGACCTTCCAAGTTCGCCAAGGGAGAGACAACCGCGACTGTTGGCGCGGGTGCTGCAACGCCAGCACTGGCTGTGGACGGGGTAGACGAGCTCTTGTTCAAAGATGCGGGAACCGAAGCCGCCGACAACACAGATTTAGAGTTGGATGCAGAATAAGACGCTGTGGCCTGCACCGCTGAATTATTTGCTCCAACTTGGGGAATTTTCAGCCGTTGATTGACATTCAGCAAGTTGGGGTTGCCAAGCTTGTTGACGGAGATCAGCTCTTTGGGCGATACGCCGTGACTACTTGCGATCGCATCTAAGGTATCTCCCGGACGCACGCTGTAGAGCGCCCTTGCCGGCGCGGCGGTGCTGCCTGCTGGGGGGACTACCACAGCGGAGGGCAAACTCGGTGTTGCCAGAGACTGTTCAATTGACTCTAATGCTCGATCGGGCGATGCTGCTTGACCGACCGCGGCATTGGGAATTACAGGTGTGCCCCTGAGGTCGGGAAAGGCTGTCTGAGTGGCAGCTCCGGGGGATGCCAGCGTCGGTGCAGCAGGTGTAGATGCAGCAGGTGTAGATGCAGCAGGTGTAGATGCAGCAGGTGTAGATGAATTTGCTCCCTCCTCAGACCCCAACAGGGCCCGACCTGATGCTGTAGTGCGGTTTTCCTGTTTTTTCAAACTGTCGATCGCCCCGTCTGCGTTCGGGATGTCGATCGAACTTTGTGCCGCTAGCGGAGTAGCCAGCGGGGTCGCTGCGGTTGGCTGCCCAGACAGGGCTGCACTATCCAACGACTCGGAGCCAGTCAGATTTAATTTTTGTTCGGGATTGACCGCGGCAGTATTGCCAGCGTTCTGTTGTGGGGAGGCTTCAGTCGCCTGCGGTATTCTGATCTCTTGGCCAACTTGGAGTACGGTATCGGGTTTGATGCCGTTGGCAGTTGCTAGTGCCTTCGGTTCAACTTCATAGTCCCGAGACAGCTCCCAAAGGGTTTGTCCCTGCTGAACCTTAACCCCTGCCTGTTCGGCCCAGGAACCGTCAACTTGTGCGGAGGTAGCGGGCCCGTTGGCCGACATTGGCTGTACTTCAGCGGTGGATTCTGCTGTCTGTGCGAGTTCAGACGCGCGAGCGCTGTCTCCGTTTCTCGGCAGCAGGATGCCAGAAGCACCTACCGATATGGCCAGCCCGATGGTGGCGAGAGAGCGAACTCTGCCTGTGCTGAGCGTTGTCTGCTTGGACGGTTCCGCAGAACCGTCTCTGTCGATTTCACTAGCCTGAACAGGCTTAATTTTTTGGGGATATGTTCGTTTCAAAAAAACGACCTCCTACTGAGAAGCGCTAACTGTCCTTGGAAACACTCAAGGGGATCGCATGACGCTGAATTTAAATCAACAACCAAAAATATTCTGATTGTTGACAGCGATCGTGCTTAGGCAAGATTACCTTGCTTTTTTAATTTAGACAAGCTCGAACCGTCAGAAATTTTGAAATTCTCGGTCAAACCCGCTGCAATTACACCCCAAAAGCCTTACACCGCAATACGTGGAACGAATACATAAAATATGCGTTCCCGCACAGGCTAAGACTCTCACCTATTATCCGACTCTATGGTAATTTCCGGACAACCTACAACCGTATATTTACTAGATATCAATAGCCTTCAGGCCTCTTCAGGCGATCCCTGACACCCTAGGTCGCTGAAATCCTCTGTTTTTGTTGCTAAATCATCTTGCGGGTAATTTTGTATTGCTGATAACAATATGTTTTCGGATGAATAAAATATATTAATCTTCGCTATCTAGCTTTTCACAGCTTTGATACAAATTTCTTATATTTAAAGCGAGATTTGGTAGCCCCCGACAGCTATTAAATATCTATATGTGTATGTATGTGTCGATCGTGATTTATCCCAGCTCGCCCAACTGTCGTTTAGCCTCAAATAAACCTACAGCGGCGCTGACGGAGAGGTTCAAACTCCTGACTCCAGGCTGGCTCATGGGAATAAAAACTGTGGCATCGCAGGCATCCAAGACGAATTGGGGAATGCCAACAGTTTCCGAGCCAAACATCAGCCAGTCGCTGGGCTGAAATTGGAATTGGGTGTAACTGCATCGCCCGCCAGTGCTGAATCCGATCGATCTCCCCCCCCGCTCCTGCTGACATATCTGAAAAGCCGCTAAGTCTTCGTGGCAGTGGAGGTTGACGTAGGGCCAGTAATCTAAGCCAGCCCGTTTCAGGTAGCGATCGCTAATTTCAAACCCCAGGGGGCCGACTAAATGGAGTTCCGTGCCTGTGGCAGCGCAAGTGCGGGCGATATTGCCAGTATTCGGGGGGATTTGCGGGTGAATCAAGACAAGTTGGGGCATGAAGCTAATTAAAAGCGCAAAATACAGCTATTGGGAAATATAGAAATCTACCTTTCGGTAGATACAACTTATAGCTTTTATTTATAACGTTTGTCGAGTGCCATTGATTAAATATTCTGATTTGTTTTTGGGCGCCGCTTTTCAACTTTTGCGCCGGAGGTTGGGGCTATTTGGATTGTTGGCTGAGTACCCATAACCAGGGGGCTACCGAAAGCCCCCGTGATGAGAATGGCGGTTATACCATTGGAGATTTTAGATTTGAGATTGAAGAATTGGGAATGACTGACTAGATATGGGTTTGGGGCAGGGGTCTACAGTTGCATTGTTTGGTGAAACTAATATTAGTTTAGGCAACTAACTGGGCGCACAAGTTGTCTTCGAGCTCCCATTCTTGGTTAACCATGCCATCAATCCCTTGGAGAATAATACTGCGGGTGTCCAAACCGCTGTCATGCAGCTTTAACCACTGCTGGGCAGTGTTACCTTCCCGTAGAATCTTTTTGAGCGGCGAGAGAAAGCAACTAAAGCCGCGTTTTTTGGCGAAAGGCCAGACTTCCTGATAAATTTCCTCAATCCAATCTCGCGCGCGAATAGTTCTGCCGTCTTGCCAGTGGATGAGTTCGGCATCCAAACTGTGCCGGGATGCAGCAATTTCGTTGGCGTCGGTGAGGGCAACTAAGTCTTGGTTGCGGGTGGCTGCGGGCAAGGTGCTGAGTTCTAAGGGGTCTAAGCTGGGGTCTTCCATCATCTGCCAAATGCGAGCTTCTAGCAAGGCAGTGATGGCCAACAAAGCCAGAGGATTGACTTCGAGGTCACAAATTCTCAGTTCGAGGCGGTTGAGACAGTAGGGGCGACGATCGCCATTTGGGCGTACAGCAGACCACAAATGGCGGACATTTTGCATACTACCAAGTTGTAGCTGTTCTTCAGTCCACTGGATGTAATGCTTGTGACTTTCAAACAGGGGGACGACGGCGGGAGTTTTGGGAAACAAACCCCAGCGCGTGGAATGATAACCGGTGACTGCGCCGTCGAGGAAGGGAGAAGAGGCGCTCAAGGCAAGGTAAAGCGGTGCTTCGACGCGGGCGAGGCGGATAGCGCGCATCAGCATTTCTGGTTGGGAGATGCCGATGTTGATGTGAATGCTGGCGGTGACGACTTTGGTGCCGTAGGTTTGCTCGATGTAGGTGTGGTAGGGGTTGTTGGGATCGGAGCGGTAAAATCGATCGCTCCCTCCGAGAGACAGGGTACTTCCCGGCAGCAAGGTATAGTCGCCCAATTGTTTGAGATACTCGCGCAGCCGGACTCGCGGCTTGACTAAGGCGCAGAGCAGGCGATCGTAGCTGCACAGCGGGGCGGTCGTGTACTCCACATTGCGACTATCAGGCTCCCGCACAAATCCCTCTAGATCGGCGACTATGCGATCGGACAGACCGACAACCTCACCTTCGGGCGTGCCGGTATACATTTCTACTTCAAAGCCTTTTGATAGCAGCACGTTTGTTCCTCAGCTAAGTTGAGTGCTAATTTCTAGTATCCCAAAAATTGAGCTGTTCGTGCTATCTGCCACAAGGCAGAGTGAAAATTTTTGGCGGCTGGGACTGAAACCGGGTGTTTCGGCGCCAGCTTTGTTTGAGCGTTTGTGTGTTAGTTGCGGCACTCCAAGCGGCAAATGCTGGCACCGCAAAAAGTTTCCGAGGCGGTTGTAGAGTCAGAAAGGCTGTTTGTGCGATCGCCTAGCGTGTTTGATTCGGCATTCGCGGCGCGATCGTACTTATCGTAAAGAGAACCCTCCCTTACCACAGAAAGAAGTGAGAAAGCACTGCCTTCTTCCCTCTTCCTTCTTCCTTCGACATCTATTTTCTGCCTTGAGGGGGATAGCCACAGATATATCTTAGGTGCGATGCTCAAATAAGAAAAAGCAACATTTTTGAGCAATTATTAATCCCTGGAAACTTCTGTGAAAGAGCAAGAAAGAACCCCTCCCAATTTTTGGAATATGCTAAGCAATTTAGCCTTAGTCAGGTTTTTGCTTTTATTTGCTTCAGGTTGGGCTGGACTGCAACTTTTAGCTTACTTTGAAACCGCAGTCGCAGTTTTCACGATTGCTGCACTCGTGGCTTTTTTGCTCAACTATCCGGTGCGAACTCTCCAGCGAGTGTTACCAAGAAGTTTAGCTGTCGCCTTAGTTGTCTTGCTCACCATTTTAGTTTTTGGCGGTCTCACCGTCACCCTAGGCGTCACTCTTTTATCTCAAGGACAGCAATTAATTGACAGCATGACTGAATTTGTGAATGCTCTAGCGCCTCTGTCGGAGCGCATCGAAGCATTCCTGCGAGCAAGAAACCTGCAAGTCAACCTGCGAGTTATTGAGGAACAACTGCGAAATCAAGCTTTAGCTGGAGTTGTTTCGAGTATTGCTTTTTTACAAGTATTTTTAACCAATTTATTGAATTTAATATTAATTATTGTGGTGGCTTCTTTCATGTTACTTGATGGAGAGAGGCTGTGGCTGTTGGTTCTCAAATTTATACCCCGACACCTGCACAGGCGTTTAAGTTTAACAATAGAGCGAAACTTTTTAGGATTTTTCCAGGCACAAATTCTGTTAATGTTATTTTTGACAACAGTAAGTTTTGTAGTTTTCCTGCTGTTAGGTGTGAGATTTCCTTTAATCTTAGCCTTTATTATCGGATTGTTTGATTTAGTTCCGGGGATAGGAGCGACGCTGGGAATTAGCTTAGTTTGTTTTATTGTATTGTCTCAAAATGTGTGGCTGGCTTTAAAAGTATTAGCAGCTTGCATTGTTTTGCAGCAAATTCAAGACAACTTTATTCATCCGAGACTCATGCAAAATTCGCTTAACCTCAATCCGGTAGTGGTATTTTTTGCACTGTTAGTAGGCGCGAGAGCGGCAGGACTTTTAGGGATATTTCTGGCTATTCCGCTAGCGGGAGTGATAGTTAGCTGGTTTGAAATTGAAGAAATGCAAGCGGAAGGTTAATTGATACAGCCATCCTATTTTATATCAAATCCGGCTGAAAAATCCGGTTTTAACCTGCCGACTAGAAGCCCAATGCTTCAAAAACTCTCCTGGCCGCAACGCGCAACTAAAAGTAATATCAATTCCGTCAGCATCGGAATTATTCATCTCTCTCTTCTCGGACTCTGCGTCAAGAGCGTTCTCTGCGGTTAAATCATTCCGATACAACCGGAATTGATATAAAGAGAAAAAAAGCAACGTAGGGTGTACCACTCCGCGCACACCTGACGGCGTAGAGTCAATGAATAAATTGCAAGTCTGTAGGAAATCTTTCTTCTTCTGGTTCTGGCTCGTAAATATAATCGCAGTCAAAGCGCAGAGCTTGAGAGTGGCGGCTGATGGAAAATCCGCACTGAGTCACCATTTCTGTAGTAAAAGTAGCCATGACTAACTCAATGAGTTTTCTGTAAGAAATGTTAGGCTGTTGAACGTAATAGGCGCGTCTGGCAAAAAAGATTCGCTCATCTTTCGGTACAATTATGCCATTAATTTTGTGTGCGTGTTGAATCGGCTTGATATAGGTTTCAATAAACTGGGACTGATTTTGTTGCAGTCTGGCTAATCTTTCGTGTTGCAACCAGCTCATTTGAAACACAATTTTAATCAATTCAAAACCCAAAATGTAGTTAAAAACATTATTGCGTTCTTCTGTACTCAAGACGCAGCGGAGTGCCGACTCTAAATATTGGTCAGTTTCCCGGAGCGCTTGTTGAGATGAGTGGATATAAAATTGTTTGATGTAGCTTCTTAAATCAGATTCGTTTAATTCTTTTTTGACTCGGAATCGGATTAAATACTCTTTTACTCGGTCTAGAGTGTCTATATCTTCAAACATTTTTGAGACTAAGCCATCGGCTGTGTACTCATCTAAAAATTCGGCTTGTAAATCGGGAGTAGATGCGCACAATATGTAGGAGAGGGACAAGACGTAGCGTCGCTGGTTCCAAGGCAAGCTTTCTGCCCACTCCTTAACTTCTACAGGGAGTTTTTCCAGGACGGTATCTGTGTGGGGGCGTTGAGAAAGGTCGGCATACTTATATTTTTGTTGAATCATTGCCTGAAACCTTATATTAGTAAATTGACCGGGTAAGATATCGCAGGTAAGTAAGATGGTAAAGTAGAGACGAGGAGTTACAAGTTATATTTATTTTTTTGATATGTCTTAAGATACATGATGTTTCTAGTAAAGCAAGTGATCTGTCTCACACTTTTGCGGACTTGTAATCACAACTGTGAGCTTGCCGTATCACGCTTTGGGGCCGCGAGTGTCACCCGAAAGACGTATTCACGTCACTGTGGTAACGGCGGGTGCGGTTGATGATTAAGAAGGGTGATTCATAACTTTTTGTTAATCAGGATTACTGAGGTCAATCATGAACTGGACTACAAGTATTTTACCTGAAAATCAGTGCCAAGACTTAACTTTTGGCATCGCCTCGTCCAACCAGTGCGAGAGTGGCTCGATCGCATTGCAGTGGGCGATCGGCAATTGCGAGAGTGGTTGTGCCAACTTATACCCGCACGGTGTCCTTTTGAGAGAGATCTTCAGCTATGGGGACACCATCTTTTCCACATACCCCCGATGTGCAAGCTGAATCCGGTATATGAGGAATTAGTGGGCTGGCGTTTTCTCTCTCTCTCTGGTTTTTGGCTGACGTATGCGGGGAAGATGTAACGCCCTACTGTTGATTGAGGGGTGTCATACCTCGATCGCCCATTGAGATCAATTATTTACAGGGTGCGTGAACCCGCTAGTGGCGAGAGCGCTAATTTCAGCCACGATCGTTGATAATATCAGTGGATGCCTCTAGATAGGAGCGGGCATCCATCCGGGCGGTCAAGTCAAAAATAACATCAAACGGTAGCAGCAAAAACAATAAATATAAAAAAAATTTAACAAGCTACTTTGGCTCATGGAAGTGAATATGTTTAACGCAACTGAACTGCTGATTAACGCTTTTGTAAATCGGCTAATTGAAGGCTACCAGCACACCTACGGCGGCTTCAAATCTGACTATGGCGAAATTATTGCTTGGGTAGCCGATATGGCTTTGGAAAATATTGCTAATAGCGATGCTCTTTACCACAATGTGGAACATACTATTTTAGTGACATTGGTGGGACAAGAAATTCTGCGCGGGAAGCACATCCGCGAGGGTGGTGTTTCCTGCGAACATTGGCTGCATTTCCACATTGCTTTGCTGTGCCACGATATCGGATATGTTAAGGGCGTTTGTCGGCAAGATAGAACAGATTTGGGACTGTATGCGACGGGAATAGGCGACATGAAATTAACGCTACCTCGGGGGGCGACGGATGCGAGTTTGACGCCTTATCATGTCGATCGCGGGAAAATGTTTGTAGAAGAGCGTTTTGGTGGTCACAGACTGATTGATGCGGACTTGGTGAAGCGGAATATTGAGTTAACTCGTTTCCCGGTTCCTCGGGATGAAGACTATCAAGATACTGTGAATTATCCGGGTTTGGTGCGGGCGGCGGATTTAATCGGTCAGTTGAGCGATCCGCGATATTTGCAAAAGGTTTCTGGGCTGTTTTACGAGTTTGAGGAGACTGGTCAAAATCAGGTTTTGGGGTATAAAAATCCGGCGGATTTGCGGGAGGGGTATCCTAAGTTTTATTGGAATGTGGTTTATCGGTATGTCAAGGATGCGATCGGCTATTTGGAACTGACGCAGCAGGGGAAACAAATTGTAGCTAATCTGAACGCAAATGTGTTCCGGGTGGAGCATTCTGAGGTGGAAGTTGAGGAGGTGGCTGTAGTTCGTTAGGGTTTAGTTTCTTTCCCAGGCGGGGCACCAGAAACCGGGTTTTTTAGTCAACTATCCCATCACAACTTTTAATCTCAGCAAAAAACCCGGTTTCTTTCCTAGGCGGGCGGCCAGAAACCGGGTTTTTTTACGAAAATACCGCATCACAGCTTTTAATCTCAGCAAAAAACCCGGTTTCTTTGCTACGCGGGCGGCCAGGAATTCCCGATCGAATTCAGCAATCCTGTTGATATTGAAACGCTAAATCTTCGATGAGTTCAACCATTGCGCGAACCATCGGCATTTTAGTGAGAATTTCGATCCAATACCATTGTCCGTTAGGATTGAGTTCGATAAAATAAAGCGTATCGTCATCATCGCGAATGATGTCGAATGCACCAAAATTTAAGCCGAACTCGTCAAGCATTTGATGGAGTTTGTTGAGGTAATCTATTGGTAGCTCGTCGGGAACATGAACGAGTTTGTCTGGTTCGGTGACGCGCCAATCTAAGGTCACATCTGCATCGTTGGTATGTTCGGCATCAATGCGACAAACAAAATCATGCTTGCCGATTAATGTAACGCGATATTCTGCTTTCTTTTGAATGCGTTTTTGAATAAAAACAGGTGCTAATCTAATGCTCTCTCGAAATGCTTCAAGTGTTTCTACATCTATGGGGCGAGTATAGCAAGCATACTGCTTTTCATCATGTAAAAAACCAGAGTAACGCATGGGTTTAACAATGCAATTTCCATGTTCGGTCACAAAGTTGCAAGCAGCATCGTAGGAATTGGTGACGAGTGTTGGAGGGATAGTAATTCCCAGTTTTTGAGCAATAGGGATTTGGTTGATGCGATGGGATGGCAATCTAATATTGTAGTATTTATTGACCCACATCGCTTTAGGATATAAGCCAGACAGAGAGTACATCAAAGATTCTGTTTCTTGTTGACAATACTTGATTGCCCAAGTATCTTTAACTTCTGGAAACACTTGATAATCTTCGGGTTTTCGCCACCAAATTACGCCAATATCTTGAACCTCTTTCAAAGAGTCTTCAAAAGACAAAAAACTTTGACTGGGATTGCCAGAAGCTTGCCATTCATAAAAATAATGACTTTTTTGAATAAAACTTTCTGAGTTCAATCTAATTGCTGAAATTTTCGATTTTTGCAATTCTTGCCTAACGATAATCTTTGATTTTTGTAATTTTTGTAATTCTTGGATAACGATATCCGCATGAATGTCAGTCTCGGAAGTCACGATTAAAAGGTTGGTCATAACTAAATCAATTGAAATAATATTGACAGGGAAAGACCTGTAATGCAAAAAAATTCTCTACGGGTCTTTCAAAAAACGAGAGGGCAACAAATATATCTGTTAAATAGAAAAGATTCTAGTCGGAGTCGCCTTTTTGCTGGTCGTCATCGGGCTTATGAGGCCAGTGTTTAGGAGAGGAGCCTTTGATACAAGCCCAGGTGCAGCTCCTGGAATTAATGTTGGAAGTCTGCGTGCTGGACTCGTAGCTAGATTGCTCTGCGGAGATGTCATCGTACTTCGACAAGATGCTCAGGTGCATCATCAAAGGATATGCTTTTTTATCGAGAGCGAGCTGGCTAGTCGTCATAAGTTAATTTTTTTTGAGCGATGGTTTTACACTCACAACAATTGAAATAATGTTGACAATCAAAGACCTGTAAGACAAAAATTTATACAGGTCTTTCAAGAAACGAAATGGCAATCGAATATATCGGATAATTAGAGAAAATTCTAGTCGTCCTCTTTCTGGTCGTCATCGGGCTTATAAGGCCAGGCTTTAGGAGAGGAGCCTTTCTTAGCAGACCAGGAGCGCGCCATAGAGGAGATGTTAGAGGTCTGCGTGCTGGGATCGTAGCTAGCTTGCTCTTCGGAGATGCCGTACTTCGACAAGATGCTCAGGTGCATCATCAAAGGATGTGCTTTTTTGTCGAGAGCGAGTTGGGTAGTCGTCATAAGTGAAATTTTTTGAGCGATGGTTTTACATTCACAATGCTACAACTTGCAAATTGATTTGCCTAGTCGAAAAAGGTCGGATAAAGTCGTATAATATAAAAAGTTTTGATAAAGCTTCAATCGTTTTTGTATTTAAGGCGAAAATAGTCGGATCTAGACGGTTTTAGTTCGATCGCTCGGATATTGTGAGGAGGCGCGGGTGAACGTTAAGGAAGCACTGGCTTTTGCAGATGAAGTTGTCTTTGCGAAAACTGGCAAGCATTTAGACGATATGCAAGTTGGTGTGATTGAGGGCGTTTTGAAGCGGCAAAAGTACGGCGATATTGCCCGATCGCTGAATTGTACTGAGGGTTACGCTAAAGATGTGGGCTACGAGCTATGGGAGTTGTTCTCTGATGCTTTTGGAGAAGAGGTTAATAAGTTAAATTTGCGATCGACGCTGATTCGCAAGTCGATGATTAGCCACAGCCGCGTTACTGGTAGCGTCATTAGTGGCAGCAATCATGTCGCTCGCGGTCATGTAATCGGCTCGCTGAATATCTGCACGTCATCTGAAGAGTCGCCTGAGTTTTTGCGGGGAAAGCAGCAGGCGAAAATTGAGGCGATTGCTCGGTTCCAAGCAATAGGATTGAGCGATGAGCAAATCGCGCAATGTTTGGATATGACACTAGAAGAGATTCGACAAGTCGATTTTACAGAATAGAAGTAGTCATGTCAACACTGTTTGTAGTGAGGACTTTAGTCCTCTTCAAAATCTTAGGACTAAAGTCCTCACTACAAACCAATTTTAGGTAGTGTTGTATTGTTAGGGTATAAGTTATAATTTTAATTGAGCGAGACATCTTAATGTTCAGCGATCGCAATATCGTAAAATATGGCTATACCCACAGCACTCAGCAATTTTTTAAATTTTTTGATTGTCATTGCTCGATAGATTGATTAATTCAATCCTTAAGAAAGAGAGAAAAATAATACCATGCGTGACAAAAGATTGCTACACAATAAATGTTGTGTTCGTTTATAAGATCGTTGTGGTCAGGGGTGCGTCGCTGTTATATTGTCGATAGGTAGCTAGGGCTTGTTCGTGAATCCACACCCTACCATCACTGTTGCATTATTTTTTTAAATTGGTATAACCATGAGATTCATTAACCCGAAAATCGAGTTTGCCTTCAAAAAAATATTCGGTGGCCATCAAAGCAAACCAATCTTAATCAGCTTTCTCAATGCCATGATTTATGATGGCAATCCCACCATCACCGACTTAGAAATCATCGATCCGTATTTACCATCAAGAGTCTCCTATCTCAAAGATTCTTACCTGGATGTCAAAGCCAAGCTTGCCCAAGGTCAAACTGTAATTATCGAAATGCAAGTTTTAAATGTGGCATCTTTTGCGAAACGGGTGATTTATAATGCTGCCAAAACTTACTCAACTCAACTATCTCGCGGTGAGGGTTACTTTAGATTAAAACCCGTAATTGCTTTAACAATTACTGACTTTGAAATGTTTGATAATGACCGAGAAGTAATTTCTCACTTTGTTTTCAAAGAGAAAAAGCGTTTGTTCGATTATATCGATCCCGAGATGGAAATCATCTTTATCGAATTGCCCAAGTTCAACAAAAAGTTGAATGAATTAGAAACTTTGACTGACAAGTGGATTTATTTCATGAAAAATGCTCCCAGTTTGGAAGTGGTACCCCAAACAATGGAAACAGTCTCGGAAATACAGCAAGCGTTTGCTATTGCTGATGAAACTAACTTGAATGCGGAAGAGTTGAAAGATTTAGAAAGTCGCGAGAGGTATATTCAGGATCAACAAGGGGTACTGCTCAAGGGTATTGAAGAAGGACTCGCGAAAGGAAGAGAAGAAGGAAGAGAAGAAGGAAGAGAAGAAGGAAGAGAAGAAGGAAGAGAAGAAGGACTTGTACAGGGAATGCAACAGGGAATGAGAGAAAAGGCTCTGGAAATTGCCAGACAACTTCTCAATGTCCTTGACAATCAAACTATTAGTCAAACTACTGGTTTGAGTGTTGAAGATATCCAAAATTTGCGGGAGGAATAGAAAGGAAGGACTGAAGTCCTCACTACAAACTAGAATCACATTGGTTAGTAATGAGGACTTGAGTCCTCTCTTTTTTTGCGGACTGAAGTCCTCACTACTAACCTATAGACGACTCCGGCATCTGTCTAAAGGAAGATTTTATTCAGGGAGTAAATTACGTATTATGCTGTAAAAGTCAGTCACACCGGAAAGCTATCTCCGACTCTAACTCCGAATAACTGACCAATCTTACAATACAAAAAAATACATCTCATGACGCCAGTCACTCCCAATCAAACTTCCTCTCAATACGAAACTAGCAAACCTGAAGAAAAAATTGAGTCTCTGGTAGAAGAAGTTAAGCCAGAAACCGAACTGGATTTAGAATTCCTCTACACCCGAGATATTGAATTCCGCCAAGAAACAATTTATTTCATTGTAGTCGATCGCTTTTACGACGGCGACCCCGCAAATAACGAAGGCCCAAACCCAGAACTTTACGATCCTGAAGGCAAAAATTGGGGCAAATATTGGGGCGGCGACTTGCAGGGAGTTATCGACAAACTCGATTACTTAAAAGATATGGGTGTTACGGCAGTATGGCTGACTCCGCTTTTTGAGCAAGTAGAGGCATTATTTGTCGAACAAGCTGCGATTCATGGATACTGGACTAAAGATTTTAAGCGGCTAAATCCCCGCTTTATTGCCAAAGGTGATAATCCTTCGATCAACCAAACACAAGAAACCAAAGATACCATATTTGACAAATTAGTAGACGAGTTGCACCAGCGCAAAATGAAACTCGTACTCGATATTGTCTGCAATCACAGCAACCCAGATTTTAGTGGCAAAAAAGGGGAACTCTACGACGATGGTGTAAAAATAGCTGACTTTAATGATGATGAAGATGACTGGTATCACCACTACGGCGAAGTTACCAACTGGGAAGATGAATGGCAAGTCCAAAACTGCGAACTGTCGGGTTTAGCAACTTTCAATGAAAATAATACTGAATACCGCCGTTACATTAAGTCAGCAATTAAACAGTGGCTGGACAGAGGTGTTGATGCTTTGCGGGTTGATACAGTCAAGCATATGCCGATCTGGTTTTGGCAGGAATTTAATGCCGACATTTTAACACACAGACCTGATGTTTTCATTTTTGGGGAATGGATTTACAGCGATCCGAGAAATGACCTTTCTGTGGAATTTGCTAACGAGTCGGGGATGACTATTTTAGATTTTGGTCTGTGCGTGGCAATTCGAGAAGCTTTGGGATATTGTGCGGAGGCGGGATTTAAGTTAATTCAAGATGTACTGAATTTGGATCACCGCTACTACGGGGCGACGGAGTTGATTACTTTTATTGACAATCACGATATGCCGAGGTTTCAGTCGTTGAATGCCGATCGACAAATGTTGCAATTGGCGATATGTTTAATGATGACGAGTCGTGGCATTCCCTGCCTTTATTACGGTACTGAACAGTATCTGCACGATGATACTGACGGGGGAAATGACCCTTACAACCGCCCGATGATGGAAAAGTGGGATACTGATTCGCCGATTTACCGAGATGTGCGGTTGCTGTCTGGGTTGCGGCGGCTGAATCCTGCTATTTCGATGGGGAGTCAGTGGCAAAAATATCTAACTGCTGATGTTTATTGTTACGTGCGCCGCTATCGCGATTCTGTGGTGTTTGTGGCGATGAATCGCGGCGATTCTGTTACGGTTGAAGCGGTTGATACTGAGTTGCCGGATGGAGAGCATCGGGAGGTTTTATCGCGCCGCAAGTTTCAAGTTAAAGATGGGATGCTGTACAATTTGGAGTTGGATGCGCGACAAGTAATGATTTTTAGCCGCGTGGGAGAGCGTGTTAAGGCGAAAACTATTGTGCGGGCGCAGTTAAATAGTGTTAAAACTCGGCCTGGGGAAAGAATTGTGGTGGTTGGAGATTGTCCTGAATTGGGGAATTGGGATATTAGTAAGGCTTACCCGCTGGAGTATATCAATACTAATACTTGGTTTGGGGAAATTCCTTTTAATGAAAGTGCGGGGAAGTTGATTGCTTATAAGTATGCGCTGCTGCGGGAAGGTTTGTCGCCGCTGCGAGAAAATTTGGTTTGTCGCCGCTGGGTTTTGGCTTCGGAAGGGACTGTGAAATGGCGGGATAAGTGGGCTTCGGGACGGGAGTCTTAGTTTGGATTTTTGATTTTGGTGTGAGACAGTTAAACAATTTTAGGGTGCTTGTGCACCTTAGGAATGAAAATTTAATAACTTAAACACCTCAATCAGTCCTCTCTCCTATAAGCTGCGAGCTAAAGGGAGGCTCTTCCTCGCCCCAGAAGCGTTACTTTCGCTCTGCGAAAGTAACGAGCAAGTCGCTTAAGTTATTAAATTGCCATTCCTTAGGGATGATTCGTGTGTCAGATTTATGGTGGGGATTGTGTACTCGGAGGATGTGATTTATGGTGCGCACTGCCCACCAGACGGCAATAGGCTTGGGAGAAAAAGACCGGGTGGTTGAAACCGCTGTCCGATCTTGGGCTGGGAAACCGGGTTTTAAGGATAGCAGAGTGCAAATCCTGTATGAGTCGGAAATAGCGATCTGGGTCGATCGATCGATTCCAATGACTTAAGCTTTTATGAGCAAAGTTAGCTGAAGCATTTATGTTTAACCTGATGTATATTTCTCCAGATCAAGACCAAAAAATTCGTTACATCATCCGAGAGTGCGGTCAAGAAGCCCACAAGCTTGCAGCGGCACCTTTTGAAGTTTCCGAGAAAGGCCCGGACGACTACGTGACGAGTATCGATCGCTACTTAGACCGACAACTATCAGCAGCATTTAGCAATTTGTTTCCTGAAGACGGCACGATCACCGAGGAAAACAGTGCCTCTAGAGCCGCTTACCGGGCTAGTTACCAGCGTCTCTGGTGCATCGATCCCCTCGACGGGACGGAGGGATTTATTCAGGGAAAACAGCACTACGCTGTGATGGTGGGGCTGCTGTTGGAGGGGGAACCGGTGGCCGGCTGGATCTACGCCCCGGCTTTTGACCAAATGTATTTTGGCGGTAAAGATTGGGGATTGTTCCAAACTGTGGGAACCCAAGAGCCGCAGCCGATCGCCCTTTGCCAACCCCCCGCTCCGACACCGTTCAATTGTAAAATTATTCTCGGCGACAGAGACCAGAAAAACTATGCCCGGGCGATCGCCCAAAACATCCCGGGAGCCGAATTTTACTCGCTGGGAAGCTTTGGCTTGAAAGTGATGGAAGTCATACAAGGTCGAGCCGGTTTGTACCTGTATTGCAACGGCAGAGTTAAAGTGTGGGATACCGCCGGCCCTCTGGCTCTAGCAAAAGCAGCCGGATTGGTTTGTTGCGACTTGCAAGGTCAACCGCTGAGGTGGACTCCAGATGCGATCGAGCCGGAGACTCTGGCCCACACGCAGTCGATCGCGATCGGCTGGCCGCACTACATAGAAGCTCTGTTGGGCAAAGTTCAACAGGCAGTGGGACGCTTGTAAACCCGTTTAAGATTAAAGAATCTGCTAATAATTTTAGGTGAAGCGCGCCCCTGTACCCTTATCATCAATAATTACAGGAGCTATGAGACGAAGTAAGTTTCCGCTGTGTCTGAGATGTCCGTCTGGTTCGCTTTGTGTCAATCTTATGTAGCAGCAACAGATTGTTTGTTTTCTCAAACAGCGATCGTTCCCTAGCTGTTGGCTGTCGCCTAATCATATTTCCCACCTCCGCGAGTTTGCATGAAGACAGAAGCTTTCAGTGAGCTGTTCCCTCTATTTAAGGGTGCTAACCCAGAAACCTTGGGAGGGCTGCTATCCAATGCCGTTAAGCATGAGTATCCCCCAGGCCGAGCTGTGGTGATGGAGGATTCTTGGGGTAACGCGATTTATTTTGTGGTGTCCGGCTGGGTCAAAGTCCGGCGCCTGTCAAACGATCGAGCTGTATCAATGGCTATTTTAGGACGGGGAGCCTTCTTCGGCGAAATGGCCATTCTTGACGAATCTCCGCGATCGAATGACGTACTTGCTCTATCGCCCGTGCGGCTGATCAGCGTCACGGCTCAGCGATTTATCCAAACCCTGTTTAAAGATCCGCAATTGCACCACCGGATGCTGCAACTGATGGTGCGGCGGCTGCGCCAAACCAATCTCCGCTCTCAACTCCAGAACCGGCAGCCAGCGGTTAAACTAGCAAATACTTTAGTTGAGCTGGGAGAAAACTACGGTCAGAAAACTGCTGAGGGCAGAGATATCTTCAATATTCCTTATGAAGATTTAGCTGACGTGACAGGTATCGCCCTAGATGAAACCAGCAAAATTATGGAAAAACTAGATAGTAAAGGCTGGATCAAAATCGATCCAGAGCACCAAACTATCCATTTGATCAACCTCAAGCACTTGATGAATTTGGCAAGTCAATGACTGATGTCACTTATGAGGATACTTCGTCCGCTGCCGGCGGCGCGATCGGACAACTAACAGCACCGACCATTCACTATTCGGTGGCGATGCCCAATCCTGAATCCCACCTGTTTGAAGTGACTTTGCGCGTGCAAGGTTGGTCGGAGCCGATTCTCGATTTAAAAATGCCTGTCTGGACTCCCGGTTCTTACTTGGTTCGAGAGTACGCCCGCCACCTGCAAGATTTTCGCTCGCTCTCGGGCGATCGAGCTTTACCTTGGCGCAAGATTAGCAAAAATCAGTGGCAAATCGAGACAAATTCAGTGTCAGATATCACGGTTTGCTACCGGATTTTTGCCAACGAACTGACAGTACGAACCAATCATTTAGACTCGACTCACGGTTATTTTAATCCAGCGGCTCTCTGCTTTTTCTTACCCGGTTTTGAGCGCAACTGCTATACGGTGACAGTTGTGCCCCCGCAGCCGGAATGGCGCACGGTAACAACTTTGCCGCCTGTTTCTGGCGACAATCTTACTTTCTCGGCTGCGGATTTTGACACCCTTGTCGATAGTCCTTTTGAGATTGGATGTCACGATTCCTACGATTTTGAAGTGATGGGAAAACCTCATCAGCTTGTGGTTTGGGGACAAGGCAATTTAGAACCAGATAGGGCGATTCGAGACATCCAAAAAGTGATCGAAGTCGAGGCTCAAATGTTCGGCGGTTTGCCTTACGACCGCTATGTATTTTTGTTGCATTTGTCTGGCTCGGGTTTTGGCGGTTTGGAACACAAGGATAGCTGCACTCTTAACTATTCGCGTTTTGGTTTTCGGGTTAAGGACAAGTACGAACGGTTCATTCAATTGGTGGCTCACGAGTTTTTTCACCTCTGGAATGTCAAGCGCATTCGACCGAAAGCTCTCGAAGTATTTGACTACGAACAAGAGAATTATACTCCTTCTCTGTGGTTCTCTGAAGGGACGACCAGTTATTACGACTTGGTGATTCCTTATCGAGCTGGGCTCTACAATGTGAAAGGTTATTTCCAAAATTTGGCTAAGGAAATTACTCGCTTGCAGACGACTCCGGGGCGGAACGTGCAGCCTGCGAGCGAGTCGAGTTGGGATGCTTGGATTAAGCTTTATCGCAGAGATGCTAATAGCGATAATTCGCAGATTTCCTATTATTTGAAAGGGGAATTGGTTTCGTTTTTGCTGGATTTGTTGATTCGAGCTAAACACGGTAACGCGCGATCGCTCGATGATGTGATGCGTTTGATGTGGCAGCAGTTTGGCGGCTATTCTGCTGAAAATGAGGATTTTGCCCTGAAGTCTGGAACAGAGGCTAAGCCTGAGCATCTGACATCAAATGGCAAGTTAAATTCTCACTCGCTCCCAGTAGAAATAGGTTTTACTCCCGAACAGTTGCAAGGTGCGATCGAGTCAGTCGCCGGTATCGACTTAAGCGACTTTTTTGCGCGCTATGTAGACGGCACAGAAGAGCTGCCTTACAACCAATATCTGGAACCTTTCGGGCTGCAAATTTTGGTAGATGAAAGCGACCAAACGCCTCGGATTGGTTGGATGTTGGGGGCGGAAAACGGGCGACAAATGGTTAAATTTGTCGAAGCAGGAGCTCCGGCACAATTGGCCGGAATTGACGCTGGGGATGAGTTGCTGGCGATCGCAGGTTTTCGAGTAACTGCCGAACAAGCGGCAGAGAGGCTGAAAGACTATCAGCCGGGGGACACGTTAGAAGTGACAGTTTTTCATCAAGACGAACTGCGGACTTGTCCTGTTACTCTCGCAAAGCCGCGCCCGGGCCGTTATTCGATCGTACCAGTCGATCGACCAAGCACTATTCAGAAACAAAACTTTACTGGATGGCTGGGTGTTCCTCTGTCGAATTTGTGACATAAATGAAGGGGAAGGGAAAGGGGAAGACAAAAAGGAATCACGCTCAATTCCCAATTTTCAATTCCCATTAGTGTCAACAATCCCGTAAAACCCAGAGAAATCTCGCTTCTAGCGCAGTCTAGAACCCCCTAAATCCCCCTTCCCAAGGGGGACTTTGAATGCTCTTTCTTGTCCCCCCCTTGGGAAGGGGGGTTAGGGGGGATCGAAGCCCTCATCGTCAAACAGCACATCGGTAATAGATTTGATGTTAACTTGACACTAATGACAATGACCAATGACGTTCGCCAGCGGAGACAGCACAAATGACAAATGACAAATGACAAATGACAAATGACAAATGACAAATGACAAATTAGCAATTACCAATTACCAATTTTAATTATGCAAACCCCACCTCCTCCATCAATTACGCCTCGCCAGATGAACCTGCTGAGAATTGTTGCTTCTATGGCCTGGGCTGATGGCGAACTCGCGATAGAAGAAGTTAATTTAATGCTCGATCGCTTTTGCAGTTTGTTTGCCCCAGAGGCGGAGGCACAACAACAAATGCAACAAGAACTCCGGGATTATATCATGCAAAATATCCCGCTTGATGAGTTGATTCACCAACTAGAAACTCAAGAGGAAAAAGAATTAGTCCTCCAACTCGGCTATGAAGTGATTGCATCTAGTTCTAGGACTCCCGATGAACCAAACATTAACGCTGACGAAGCCGCAGCTTATCAAAAATTAGTGCAGTTGCTGAATCTTCCAGAGGATGCAGTTAAGCGTATTGAAGCAGAAGCATCGGCGGCACATTCTTCGGAGGGAATTATAGAGAAAATAGCTCACAAATTAGAACAGTTCATCAAACGCTAGTTTGGGACTGGCGCGCGGGCTGATTTCTGGTTTCTGGCTAAATTTGTAGTTTCTAAACCTCCGATTTTTCCGAGAAACCGGGAATAACTCGTAGGGTGCGTCGCCACTGAA